>CAZYEG010000010.1:0-13219 GCA_964646365.1 uncultured Methanosarcinales archaeon | reverse complement strand
CAATAAGGCTTCCGGATGATGCAGAATTCACCGGAAAAGGTAATCCCTTAGAAACATCTAAAACTTTTGTAGAATGCACTTGTCCAAAATGTGGCGGACCTGCAAAAAGAGAAACCGACACCATGGACACATTTGTAGACTCCAGTTGGTACTTCTTTAGATTCATTGACAGAAACAATTCCAAACTTCCTTTTGATAAAAAATTGGTAGATAATTGGATGCCTGTAAACCAATATATTGGTGGAATTGAACACGCTATTCTTCATCTATTATATTCTCGGTTCTTTACTAAAGCACTTAGAGATATCGGCCTAACAAAAATAGATGAACCATTCCAAAGACTATTAACACAAGGCATGGTAATCAAAGACGGTGCAAAGATGTCAAAATCCATTGGCAATGTAGTAGACCCTGGTGAATTTAACAAAAAATTTGGACCTGACACAAGTAGACTATTTATTCTGTTCTCTGCGCTTCCTGAAAAAGAACTTGACTGGAACGATAGCGGAGTTAACGGAAGTCATAAATTCCTTCAAAGAGTACTCAAGCTTACTGAAATCAAAGAAAAGAAATTCTTAGAAGGCGATGAAACCACAAGTAAAGATAAATTCATCATATCAAAAATGCATAAGACAATTAGAAATGTGACTGAACTTATCGAAGAATTCAAGTTTTCTCTTGCTATTGGACAAATAATGGAATTTGTAAATGCTATTCAAGAATTTAATGATGACAAACTAAATAGATTTGTCTATATGGAATCCATAAAAAATCTTGCACTGCTTATATCGCCATTTACTCCACATATTGCTGAAGAAATATGGTCAAAAATGGGAGAAGAAGGTCTTATTGCAAACCAAGAATGGCCATTATTTGATGAGACTAAAATTGACGAAGAAGCAGAAACATCTGATGAAATCGTTAAATCACTTGTAAAAGACATTCGGAAAGTTTTAGAATTAATAAAAATGAAACAACCTTCTGAAATAAAATTGATTGTCTCATACAACTGGAAATATAGATTCCTTGAACTCGTTAAAAAAGAATTAGAAAATACAAGAGACATCAGAGCAATAATGAATGTTGTTCTAGGTGAAACAGAATTAAAAAAACATGGTAAAGATGTTGCAAAGCTTGTACCTCTATTTGTAAAAGATCCTTCAAGAATGCCAGATAAAGTTTTATCTCAAGAAAAAGAAGTTGACTCCCTTATGGAAGTTAGAGAAAAACTATCTAAAGAGTTTGATTGTGAGGTAATAATTGAACCTGCTGACGAATCTGAAGAGAAAAAAGCTAACGTTGCAATGCCATCAAAACCTGCGATCGTGATACAATGAAATGCGAAATATGTAAACACAATGTTGATACAACATTCCTAAACAAACCTGTTGGTACATGGATAAAAGACAAGAAAGGCAAAAAACACATTGTCTGTTTTGAATGTCAAAAAAACTTTGACAACAACAAGCTTAAGATGCTTGAACATCTTTAATTCTTATTCCCGCCTCCGTAGCATAGTGGCTATTGCGGCAGCCTCGTAAGCTGCAGGTCGCGAGTTCAACTCTCGCCGGAGGCTTCTTACTGTTTTGTCCTTGATTGGGGGTGGAAAAATCAAAGAAACGTACTTCTGTGTTTTTCTTTTTGTGGTGAAATTCCATAACTTCACGAACCATATCATCTTTGCCAGCCAGTTTGAAAGGTTTTGATCGCATGACTTTGTTGTAAAATGATTCTGTGTCTTTGTAGGGTTTACCATATTTGTTCAATATTTTCCCATCTTCTAAATCGTTATATACCTTTTCAATATCAGATGAAGTCAAGTCCACCCAAGGTTTATTTTCAAACCATTTGTTGACAGTTCGAAATCTACCAACATAATTACTAAGTGTAGAATAAGATCCTTTGTCAAGTTCCATCAGACCGTTCATTCGTTTCAACTTGACTTCTTCTTTTGAAAAAAACAATCCAAATAGTTCAAGATTTTCTTTACAAACCGAGAAGTCGGTCAAGAACCTTTTCTTCTGTTTAATCCATTTCTCAGTTAAAGACATTATTGACTTCCACCTTTAACATTTTATAGATTCTGACCTCAGATAATTCTTGTAAAACTTCAACAATTGATTCATAATACCACTTGATATTTTCTTTAGAAGAATTGAATTTTGCCCACACATCAACACCTAATGATATGTCATCTTTGATACTAATTATGTTATGTAATTTGTCTGCACAACATATCATTTTAACATCTTTTGATGCTTCTTTTAAATGCTCAATAGTATGTGTCTTTCTCTCTTTCCAAGACTCCTTTTCATCGGAATTTTTCTTGAGATTTTCAGGTTCAGATTCAGCTTTTACAAGGTCTGCAACTTGTATACCAAACAATTCTACAATCTCATCATATGTTTCTTTGTAACTGTCTCCAGTATCTTCAAGTGTATCATGTAAGACTCCTGCAATGACAATTTCATCTGAACACTTTTCCATCATAAGAAAATTCATTACAGCAATTGGATGGGTATAATAAGGAATTGTTGATCCTTTTCTGACATCATCTCCATGTTTATCAATTGCAAATTCAATAGCTTTAGTAATTTTCAAATTAATCCCCCCATAATAGAGGAGAAGCAATCATAATTTATAAAACCCCGCCCTAAACCTAAGACAAAACAGTAAACATCCCGCCGGAGGCTTTTATACTATTAAAACAAATAACTACTAACTAGGGACAACAAAACAGAAAGATTTAAATAGGGTAACATTCCACCTAAATATATGTCAAAAATACTTGTAGTAGATAATGAACTGCCAGATGTAGATGGTCTTTTGGGACTTATTAGAGATATCCAGTCTGAATCAAGGGGCCCAGACCAAGTTCTTACACATAAAAACTGTGGAATTGATGGTCTTGCAGAATTATACTCAGCTCAAATTAGCGGCACTCCTTACGATGCAATAATTACAGATTTTCATTTAGGTGTGCCTTCCAAACCAGACATGGATGGAGATGAATTACTTTTCGCAATTAACGGTAATCTTGGTGAAGTTCTAAATTATAATGAAGAAAATTTTCATCCTACATCATTCGAAGACATCTCACAGATCCCTGGGATAAAGCAAGACACATTATATGCACTTACCGAAATATTTGAATCAGTTGAAAATTATCATGCCTTTGTAGAAGCAATGGCTCAAAATCCACCAACAACAATAATCTTCTCAGGAAGTTATGAAGGACGCTTTCCTGTTGAAAGTGTAGATGGATATATACAAAAACAAGCAAAATCTGGAACCTGTGAAAAAGCAGTCGTAGAAATACTATCCGAAGAAAGAATACTAGATCCTGTTGCAACTCAACATTATGTTAATGACATTAATAATGCAGACAAATATTTTTTTGGTGTAATAAATGGTACAAATACAGCTTTAACGAATATTGCACAAACTAATTCATACGAAGAGATAGATCCTTTTGATCAAATGGATCTTGAGGAAGCACAAGCAAATTATCAATCTGGCTATCATGGACTAAGTGACGGATTTCTAGATGGTTAACAAAGTAAATACCAAAGACCTATTCACGCAATTAAACCCATTCTAATCAATTCTTTATAAACCACTTCCCACTGGACATCCTTGCGTGAGCTATATAAACAGATCTTCTCACATATTCTATAGTCGCTTCACACCACAAAAGCAGGGGAATTCCCCCCCGTGTTTTATTCCCTGCAAAAGTGAAGTACTACAAAGGAGATGATAAAAAATGGTCGATTTAACCCACGAAACTATAGAAAACCTCTTTTTCGAAGCAGCCAAGAAAATGAGCAATTAACAATCAACTTTATAACCTATTTCTTATTTTCTTTATTTTATGAAGAAACAAACCTGGTTTGGAAGGTGTATTTTCCTTAGTTGGTACTGTGATCTTGGAACATGCAAATTTTGCTTTCGTTCAACAGTAAAACACAAGATAAAACACGCAAATAATGCCAAAAGAACCGTTGCATCCATTCTTGTAGATTCAATACTGGGAAAACATCTTGGATGGAGAATTGAATTCCTTACAGGCGGATATAGAATATTTAAATTCGAAGAAATGCTTGACATAATCAAAAAAGTTTCACACATTTACCAAGAAAAATTATGGATCAATCTTGGAACTTTAGAAGATGACCAACTTGAACAAATCAGGCCTTATGTAGAAGGAATCTGTGCTTCAATTGAAACTGTCAATGTAAAACTACACGATGAAATTTGTCCAGACAAACCACTTCAACCATACGAAGACATGTTAGACAAAGTAAAATCTCTAGGATTCAAATCCTCAATGACAATAGTTGTTGGGCTTGGTGAAACAAAAGAAGATTTCCCACTACTAAAAGACTTTATTACAAGACATAAAATAGATAGAATCACCTTTTACGCACTAAAACCTGTACAAGGAACACCCTATACAGAATCACCAAAGATTGAATATTACGCATGGTGGATAAAACAAACTAGAGACGCGTTTCCTAATCTAAATATTATGGCAGGACTCACTCCAAAAACTCCTAATTACACTAAAGACATTCTACTTGCAGGAGCAGATGCAATAACAAAATTCCCTGTTGTAAGAAAATTTGGATCAGATGATACTAAACTAATTGAACAGCAAGTAAAAGAAGCAGGAAGAGAATTTACAAGCGAATTAAACGTACTTCCAGATATCGACTGGGACAAATATGTTGACAACTTACCAGAAGATCTATTCTCAAAAGAATTAAAAGAACAAACAAAAGAAAAACTTCATTCTTATCTTAAACAGATGGCTCATAAGAAGTAACTATTCCTTCCATCATACCAATTTCTTCAACTACAACTCCCATAATCTCTGGTATTAAATGGGCACTATGAGGTTGGACCTGATATCCTACAACATTATCAGCATTGGCAATTCTTTTTTCTCTTAAAAAAGCGCTATCAAATTTAGAAAATGTAACTGCATCATAATCAAACATGTCCGATAATTTTTCTGACGACAAAACCTTATTCCTATCTTCTGGTTGAAACAACAACAAGTATGGTTTATTTTCTCCAAGACTCACAATAGATGCCTTAACATTATCTTCTCCAACATTCCCACTATACATAAAAACATTTCCACTATAAGTCATATTGCCCTCGAAATCAGATAGTCGTCCTGCTTTCAAAACTATTTCTACATCAATATCCCGAGGAGTTATACCTTCAACAAGAGAATAATGTGGACACACATAAGCCGTTGTATCACCTGGATCAACCCGTAAGTCAACAACATATTTTGCCCCATCATATGAATGAATTGCAACTTTAGGACTGGGAATGATGCCACTTGTATCAGGTGTCTTAATCTCTAGATCCCAACAAGAATACCCATCCGACACCTTAAAATCCATCTTATCAGCAGCAGCATAAGAGACTATTCTATCATCACGACGATTCATCATATCCTCTATAGTTCTAAAATCGAAATCTCCTTTCCAACCCATTTGTATATCTTGCTGTCGATGAGAAATAACCATATTATTCAATACTCCAAAAGGAAGATTCATTTCTCTTCCTTCATCGTGATGGACAGCAGTCAGTCTTGCCTCAACAGGACCATCATAATACACTACACCATTAGAAACAACACCTTTTTTAAAATTCATCAAAAAATCTCGAACTTCTTCTACCGTTGCCTCTGTTGAAAAATCAGGCACAAATCCGTTTTCAAGCAGCACAAGCTCTGCCAAGTCATTCGACATAATACATGAGAATCAAAATCAATTTAAAAAACTAACTAATTGTTATCACTTTATGTCTTCCTTTCTTCCAAGTGCCCATCTTAAACCAAATAAGCGCAACAGTAGATGTAATTGTTCCAGAAATTGGAAGTGACCACCAAATCCATTCTATACCCCATCCCTTAACAATTGAAAAATAGTAAGCAACCGGAAGCATAATCATTATCATCCTTAAAAACACTAAAATAAAAGAAGGATATGCCTTTCCCGTCCCTTGAAAACTTGAACCTATAATCATCTGAACCGCACTATATCCTGTAAAAAGCGCAATAACTGCCAGGTATCCTGCACCAATTGACACTATGTCTGGATGATCTGAAAAAACTCTCATAAAAAACTCTGGAAAAATAAAATAAACTATTCCTACTGCGCTCCCAATAAGAAAAGCCAAAAACGATGATGCCCAAGCAACTTTTTCAGCTCTTTCATAATTCTTGGCACCGACATTAAACCCAACCATCGTTATCGTCGCTGTACCTATACCTACAATAGGAAGCATTGCAACAGAATCAAGTCTTGCAACAATACCAAAAGCACCGACTGCATAATCACCATAAGTTGCTACAAACTTAGTTAAAAAAAAGAAACCAAGTGAAACAGTTGTCTGTGAAAGTGATGCTGGAATACCCACCTTAAATATATCAGCAATAATTCTTATTCTAAATTTAAATTTCTTCAAATCTAAAGATAAATATGATTTTCCACGAAGAATGTACACTATAGCATAAATCGTAGCAATTGCTCTTGAAATTAATGTCGCCCATGCAGCACCTGCAACGCCCATCTCTGGCACACTAAGCCAACCAAAAATAAAAATTGGATCAAGTATAATATTTATGAGTGTTGCGATAATCATAATCTTCATTGGTGTTTTCATGTCTCCTTCTCCACGAAGAATACTATTAACTATAAATCCACCAAACATAAAAATAGAACCTGCAAAAATAATAGAAACATATTCAATAACAAGTGGCATAAGAGCATCTGATGCTCCAATATATCTAAAAAGTGGTTTCGCTATAGCTAAACCAACAGTTGTAAATAATATCGATAAAACAAGCCCAATAAGAAGCCCATGTTCTGCAACATTCTCCGCTTCTTTTTTTCTCTTAGCACCAAGATTTCTGGCTATAAGAGACGTGATACCAATACCTGCACCTGATGCAAGCGCTATTATGAAAAATATTACAGGAAAAGTTAAAGAAACTGCAGCAATAGCTTCAGGACTATATCTTCCTAAATACATTGCATCTATAATATTAAAGAGTGTATGAAAGAAAAAACCAAGCATCATAGGCCAAGCTAGATTAAGTATAGTACGAATCAATGGTCCTTTCCCTAAATCTAATCCGTTTTTCATAATTATATACTTCTACTGCGATATATAAATTTATATATTATAAATAACAAAGACTCTTTATATGATATTAATTGCAATAATTATCTTACTCCTGTCAATCGCTCTACTTGTAAAAAGCAGCGATTACTTCGTTGAATATGCTTCAAGAGTCGCACAAAGGCTTGGCATAAGCGAACTCATTATAGGACTTACAATAGTCGCACTCGGCACATCATTCCCTGAATTAGTAAGCTCTGTATACGCATCATATTTAAAAAATTCTGGACTTGTTATGGGAAACATATTAGGAAGTAATTTTGCAAACATTGCACTCATCCTTGGTGTAGGAAGCACTTTGATGGTTCTTAAAATTTCTAAAAAAACACTCTACAGAGATGGAACCATGATGTTGTTTGCATCAGTACTTCTTGGAATTTTCATATACACAAACAATCAAATCACTAAAATTGAAGGAATAATCCTTCTCATATTATTTATACTATACAATTTATGGATACTTAACATCTCTCCTAAAAAACATTTATCATTCATAAAACATATTGCACTTTTCTTTAAGATTTCCACATACAAAAATATTTACAAAAAGGTTACAACTAAACGAAAAACACAAAAGCAAAAATTCAAAGAGTCTTTGACTGCAGACATTCTAATCATAATTCTTGCAGCTGTTGGTATCTTCATCGGTGCAAGATACACAGTAATCCAAGCAATAGCCATTGCAAAAGCATTAAATATTTCTGAATTAATAATCGCATTCACAATTGTTGCACTAGGGACATCTTTACCTGAGCTATCAGTCACCATTTCATCCGCAAGAAAAGGACTTGGTGGAATTATGGTAGGAAATGTTATAGGAAGCAACATAGCAAACATCCTTCTTGTTGGAGGCGCTGCAGCGATTATAAACCCGCTTACAGCCACATTATCAATAACGTTTGTCGCAATGATGGGAATAACAGTTCTTTTACTTCTTATCATGAGAACAAAGTGGAAAATTCAAAAATACGAAGGAATAGTTTTCTTAATTATCTACTTCTCATTTATGGCATGGACAGTATACAAAAACTTACTCATATCTTAGTGCATCAACAACATTCTGTTTAGATGCATATATTGCAGGAAATACGCCAGAAACTGCACCAACAACTGTTGCTATTCCTATACATATTACAAACAACCACCATGGAAATCTTGGCATTAAAAAAGACCATCCCAAGTTCGACAAGATCTTTCCACCAAGAAAAGAAAGTGCCCATCCAACAACAGCACCAAAAACTCCCGCAACAAAACCAAGCATCCCTGATTCAATTAAAAATATATTACGTATCTTAGAGTTTTTCGCACCAATAGCTTTCATTACACCAATTTCCTGTACTCTTTCAAGAACAGAAGTCACCATCGTATTTGCTGTATTTATTGACGCAACAAAACCAGAAATAACAACTATCAGAAAAATAAAACCAACTACAATATTCAACACACTCGTAAACATTTCATAAGCCTCTGTAAAAGACTGAATAGAAAAGTCCTCTTCGCCTTCATCCACGTCTCTTGCTTTTCTTAAATTTCGTTCCACCCTCTCCACAACTTTATCCATGTCATCAATATTAACCACTTGACCAATAAGAATTGCATACGGTATATCATCACCAAAAAGCTCTTTGACATCGTCTTCAACCATATATATATTTGAATCATCTTGAGGGTTACCAATAGATTCGTAAAAACCTATAATATCAAAATTTACACCATTAATTTTTATCCTATCGCCAACACTATATGATTTTGAAAAAATCTTATCCGGCACCCGATAATTATAACCAAGAACAACTTTGCCCCTATCATTCTTTTCAAACTGTCTACCCGGATTAACAGCACTTCCTGCCATCATCTGTTCTAATATCTCAATATCGGTTCCCCCTGTCAAAACCCCAGCAAGAAACACATACTTTCTAACATCATCACGTTCAACCTCTACTACTTTCATGTACCAGGCTGTGGTATCTTTAACACCTTTCGTCCTTTCAATAGCCCGAAAGTCCTTATCCTCAAGCCGAAACGCATCATCAAGTCCTGGTGCCCCCATACTTCTGCCCTGAACCATAAACTTGTCAAGTCCCTGGCTCTCAGCAATCTCGCCCACATACATATACAGACCTGCACCAAAACTAGAAAAAATAAATATAGCAGCTATTCCTATCATTATAGAAACTATCGTAAGAAAACTTCGCGATTTTCTGTTAACCAGATTCTCTATTGTATATTTTATTATCTCTAACATACTCAGCCTCTTAAAGCATCAACTGGGTTTTGCCGTGCTGCCTTCATTGCAGGAACAATACCTGACAGTGCACCAATAAAAAAACTTCCCAGAAGCGCACTTGATATCAATACCAAATTTATTTGAGGTGACGCCGAACTGTTCACCCAATTATTTATGCCTACTGTTCCTGTGTAGGATATTAATGTGCCAAATACTATGCCAATGACGCCGCCCATAAGTCCCATAAGCCCCGACTCAAAAAAGAATATATAAAAAATATCTGAATTCTTTGCACCAACCGATTTCATTACACCTATTTGCGACTTCCTTTCCATCACCGATGTAAACATCGTATTAATTATCCCGATAGCACCTATGATTATTGAAATGCTAGCAATAATCACCACAAAAACCTGCACACCTGTCAAAATATCATTTAGATCAGACAAAGCGTCGTCAGGAGTGCTAACCTCAAAATCCTCTTCCCCTTCATCAACATCTCTACGGTCTCTCAATAATTTTTCAATATCTTTTTTCGCTTCCTGCATCAAATTTGCATTTTTCACACGAGCAACTATAATATTTACATCATCACCTGTATCAAACAGATCTCTTAATGGCTCTTCGTTCATGTGTACAATATTATCAAAAATAAAACTTCCCTTCTTGTCCGTAATCCCTACAACTTCAAACTTCCTGTCATTGATTAGCACAGAATTGCCAACTCTAACTCTTTTCTCAAGCCCTACAGTATTGTCATAAAAATTATATCCCAAAACAACCTTATTAACATCACCGTCTTTTAATAGACGCCCCTCCTTCATCTCAAGATCTAAGACATCATAAGCAAATTTTCTATCCTCTCCATCTGGGATGGTCATTGCAGACCCAAAAACAGACATATCATTAAACTCTAACATGCCTGTTGCCAAAATCCTTGGCATAGCACTCTCTACAAGACTTAACCTTTCGATTGCATCAGAATCATCTAAAGTTAGCTGATTAACCGCCCCCATGCCTGGTGGTCCTGCAGCAGAAATACCTCCTGCCTGAACAGTTAGAACTTCAGTTGTACTTATACCAAACTGGGATGTTATTGCAGTTCTAAGCCCTTCTCCCAAACCAATAAGAGCTACTACTGCCATAACTCCGATAAGTATACCTAATAGTGTCAACCAACTCCTAAGCTTTTTATGAACAAGGCTATCCAAAGCTAATTTAAAATAATCCTTAATCATCGTGATTATTCAGCAGTTCGACCTTTCCCAAAAAACTGATAAATCAAAGCACCAAGTGGTAAACCAACGATAAAAATAACTAGCCATAATATTTTCTTATATCGAGGCATTTTTTTCTTGACTAAATCCACAAGCATAAATACCCAATATATCATTAAGATTATACCAACTGCAATGAAGACTACGCCGCTTGAACTCTTCTGTGTTGGCATGAGTCCATACTTCATAAGCTCTTCTGGCGTATATTTTTTTAATGGCAATTCTTTAGATATAGTGTAATCTTTATTGAATTCATCTTTATAATTAATTTCAACATTCAACACAGTATCTCCTTCAATATCATTAACAAAGATATCCGAATCAACACTATCAAAATCATCACTATCTATATTACCGATATATTCAAATGGTGTTGAAAGAACAATATAATCCTCTGAATTAAGAAGTTTATATGTGACAAATTTAATATCACTAATTCCAGAGTTAGATATTCTTATAGTAACAGTTCCTTTCTGTTCTGCTTTTACAATATCAGTATTATCCAAATTAACAATAAGCTCTGGTTTATTATCTACTAACACAGATATTGAATTAATCACAGTATATGTATTGCCACTAAAATCACTATAAGTAATATTTAATGGGATTGAATAAACACCTGTTGCGGTATCTGCAGCAACAATCACATCCAACGATGTCATGCTGGTTGCTCCTTTTTTTATCTGCCCAATATGTTTTTCATTAGTATTGCCAATTGGTAAAATGTCTGTTCCTGTTGCAAGTTTAGCTTTTACATCTTTAAGGTCTGTATCTGCAACATTAGCAAGATATATTTTTATTTTCCCCTGGCTTCCAGACATTAATTTTTCTGGTTCAGTAACATACTTATCAACAGAAATTACTTTATTACTAGATTCAATAGTCACATCAAAAGGTCCCCATTCATTCCAAGTCCCTTTTTCTCCTTCTTTATATGCAACTTTAACTTTTGCCTCTCCTTCAATTGCGTCTGGATCAACTGCAAGTCTATACTTAACAATTATTCCTTCAGCAGCATACTGAAGACCTTGAAGACCTCCTATTTGTTTAACTTCTTCCTCTCCACCAACTAAAGATAGTGGATACTCTGGAAGTATCTTAAGATAGATATCATCCATTCTTTGATTTCCATAATTTTCAAGCTTAAACCTTACATCAACATAACTTGCTGGCGCTGCAGGATCCGGATCCTGATTAACCATGCTAATTCTAACATCAGAACCTAAATTCGCACTTACTACCACCATGCTTAATAACATCATCAAAAATATCATTATTCCTGTTTTTTTCATTTTTCTCGCCTCAATATTTTTTATTATTTTTAGTTGTTTTTACTATCTGGCCGTCTTTCAGTGATTCTACACGGCATGCTTGTTTTGCTAAATGATCATCATGAGTTACCATAACTATTGTTTTTTTTTGTTCTTTGTTTAATTTTTTTAAGAAATCCATTACCTTTAATCCTGTTGTAGAATCCAAATTTCCTGTTGGTTCATCTGCCAATATAACCTGAGGATCATTTACCAAAGAACGCGCAATTGCAACTCTTTGCTGTTGTCCGCCAGAAAGTTCAAGTGGCTTATGATGCATCCTATCTCCCAATTCAACAAGCTCAAGCAATTCCTTTGCTCTTTTCAACCTGACTTCCTCATCTACTCCTTGGAAAGTCATAGGAAGAGCAACATTTTCAAGTGCACTAAGTGTATTAATTAGATTGAATTTTTGAAATATAAAACCGATTTTTTTACCACGAATCTGTGCAAGTTCTGATTCGGATAAATGTGATATATCTTTACCATCAAGATAAATTGCACCCTGTGTTGGAATATCAAGACAACCAACCATATTCATTGCAGTAGATTTTCCAGAACCTGATGGGCCTTGTATAGCAAGAAATTCACCTGGCATCACTTCAATATTAAGCCCTCTAAGTGCATGTACTTTAACATCTCCTATTTTGTACGTTTTCCACACGCCCTTACACTTAATTATTGGTTTCATCTGAACACCTTTTTAAATCTTCAATAAATTTATTCATGAGACCCTCAAACTGTAAAGCTTGTTTTTTATAATTCTCAATAATTTTCAGCCTCTTCTTTGCCTCATCGGTTTTAGCCTTATCTTTGTACTTGTCAATAATTGTTGGTAAGATTGTTTTCGCTGGACCTATAAAGGCATTACGCATATATTCCATCTTTTTTATATTAAGTTTAATTATATCTTTATCCATATAAAAAAATACCTTTTTCGTTCCTGGTTTCCTAACTCTTTTTACATTGCCAATATTCTCTAAAAACTTCATAGTGTTTGAAACTGTAGCAAGCGAGTATCCTGTCTTTTTAGCAATATCTTCTAACGCTACTGCTTCTGGCTCTATATATAATGCACCAAACACCTTCATCATGGGTCCTTTCATCCCCACAGTAGATGCGATGTTTTCCAAATAGTCCACAAATTCTTTTTCTAAAGCTTCCATTTTTACAACTTTTAATATATTGTAAAAGTTATAAAT
>CAZYEG010000009.1:7013-13452 GCA_964646365.1 uncultured Methanosarcinales archaeon | reverse complement strand
TCCATACTTAATACGAATTTTACCTTTTTTATAAAACTTGTTGTTTTTGCTATGATTGTTTTATTGGACGCAAGTTTTAAATAATCCTAAGGTGAGTTTTTACACTATGGTCTTAGAATCTATCCTGAATCCAATGCAAGCAGAGAAGAAGCCATGGGAGATGCTTTTCATAGGCATACTCTATTCCTCAATTTCTGTCATACTTGGAATAAATATTTTTGGAGAAGACGCAAGCCTAGTTATAGTATTTCTTACAGTTCTTGCATGTTTCCCGATCATATACGGTGCAATTAAGATGGAAGAAACTAAAGATCTTGAATTTGATGACAAAAAAAAACTATTGAAAGAACACGGAAAGGCATTATCATTTTTTATGTTTCTTTTTTTGGGAATCACCCTTTCCTTTGCAGTATGGTACCTATTTATGTCACCAAACATCGCATCAAGCGTGTTTTCTGTACAAGAAAAAACCATAGCATCAATTAATTCTCCAGTTTCTGGACAATTTACAGACACACTTAGCACATTTATGGATATCTTTACCAATAATTTTAGAGTATTAGCATTTTGCATCCTTTTTGCATTCCTTTATGGTGTTGGCGCGTTATTTGTTCTTGTTTGGAACGCTTCTGTGCTCGGAGTTGCAATTGGAGCATTTGCAAGAAACATAATTACAAAAGCAGCAGTAGCAACAGGAAGCGTATCGGCATCTAACTATTTTGGAGCAATGTCACTAGGAGTATTAAGATATTCAATCCACGGAATTCCAGAAATTCTTGCATATTTCATCGCAGGACTCGCAGGAGGAATAATATCAATTGCAATAATAAAGCACGATTTTCGATCAAAGAAATTTAATCACGTTATTTTAGATTCTGTAGATTTAATTGCAATTTCAATCGCTGTACTATTTGTTGCAGCCATTATAGAAGTATTTTTTACACCACTTTTTTTCTAATTATTCAAGAACTTTATATTTCCCAGGGCGTATTTCAAAAATCTCACCTTGCTCTAAAAGCCCCTGTATCATTTGTTCAAGGTCTGGAATTTTGAGTCTCATAGAAAGATCATCATAAGTGACACCCTCACCAGCATCAAGTTCTCTGATTAATGTGATAATATTTTCTGTTGAATCCTCTTGGGGCTTTTCTTCTTCAGTAATAATTTCTTTTTCTACCACCGAAGCAACTTCTTCTACAGACTCAATATCTTCTTCCACAACCAAATTTAACTCTGCCTTTCTCACAATTAACCAGTTTTTATCAACTTCAACAAAGGTTTCGGGCATGATATAGTTATCCTCTCCATATTTTCTTGGTTTTCCTATAACAAGCACAGTTGCCCCAATTTCTATATGTTTTAGATTCGCAAGTTGTTCAAAAGAAACAAGATCAATGGTTGCTGTACCATCATCAACAGACAGACGAATATTACTTTCATTTATCTCCTTATCAACCAAGGCCCCAATTATATTAACCCTAGAAACCTTTTTCCCATTAATCATTACATAATTTGGAGTCCAACCTTCTTCTTTTACAAATTGCCCCCCAAGAATATCTCGAGCAGAACATTTGATTGCAATCTGCCTTTTTTGAGTAGTTTCTACCATATTTAGATGTTAATTCACTATTATTTAAAAAAGTTAAGAATTTTCCATAAATACATCTTCAATACTGTTACCCCTTTTGATACTTATTGGGTTTATTTTGTTTTTTGATAGGAGACTAGAAACCTTTTGAAGATTATCACCTTTTGTTGAGAAAGAAATAATGATCTTATTATTCTCTTCAACAACATTTTTTACACCACTTAACTTCTTTATTTTAGTAATAATTGACTTCGTTGTTTTTTCAAGTTCGATAGTTATCTGATTTTTGCTTAATTTTAATTTCTTAACATTATTTTCAATAATTATTTTCCCATTATTGATTATTGCAACCTTTTCACATAGTTTTTCGATCTCTCCAAGATTATGAGAACTAATTATTATCATGGCATTTTTCTTTATTTTTTTAATAATATTTCTGATCTCCACTTTTGTATTGACATCAAGACCAGAAAAAGGTTCATCTAAAAGCAACAATTTAGGATTGTTAACTACTGCCTGTGCAATCCCAAGCTTCTTTTTTCCACCATTTGAAATCTTGCTCACTTCTTTATCTGAATCTTTTTCAAGACCAACTTCCTTAATCAATTTTTCTGCAGTTGTTTTTGCATCTTTTCTGCTTATCCCAGACAGTCTTGCATATAATAAGAGATTGTCCATAACAGTCATATCAGAGTAAAAAACAGATTCGTGTGAAAGATACCCGATAAGATCTTTAACTTTATTTGGTTGTTTTACTACACTAACACCGTCTATCGAAGCATCTCCAGAATTAGGTCTAATAAGTGTTGCAATTATTCCAAATGTGGTGGTTTTTCCAGCACCATTAGGTCCAATTAGTCCAAAAACAGTATTTTTTTTGATATCTAAATTTATATCAAAAATACCATTTGTGGTTTTCTTCCGTTTGTAAACTTTTGTCAAGTTTTTTATTTGAAGTCTCATTTTTTAATAAAAATCCTTCCTAGCAAAAATAAATCTTGCAATTGTCAATATAACGATGGAATACAACACATAACTAACTATCATAAAATTAAAACTGTAATTATTCCCAATAAATTCAACCACACCTGAAGCATATCGAAGTGGCGAAAAAACATTTAACCATCCCACTCTAAAAAGTGGAACTATGAATAAAAATATCATAATCAACAAAGAAGACCTTAGCGCTCCTCCCTCGCATTTTGATGTAACCGAGAAAAATAATCCAATAGCAAGAAAGAACAAATCATATATTGTAATAAACACAAATAACAAGAATAATACAAAGAAGAAATTATCCTTTAATTTTAAATAAAAAAAGAGACCATTTCCCATAAATAATACAAAATTCACAACAGTTAATAAGATAAATGGCGCAAGAAGCTTACCAAACAGTATAGTGTCCCTTGGAAGCCTAAATACAAGCAATTTTAATGACTTATTATCATATTCATAAGCCACACTATCATATATTGACAATATTGCTAGCAAAGGAGTTATTGCAATACTACAATAAAAAGGCAACAACACCTTATAAGACAACCCAATTCTAAGCCCTTTCAATATTATTGAGGCCATTTCTACATATTTTGATAATTTAATACAAACCATAAAGATAAAGATATATATAAGCAGGATAAAAACAACCTTCTTAGTTCTACCTAGGTTCTTTAGCTCGTTTTCTATAATTACACCAGTTTTTTTTATATTCATACTATTCAACTACTTCAATGTTGATAATTTGTTCTTGACAATGTATAAATTGAGTACATGCAGTCAAAGTTACAGACTCGCTCCCAGTCCAATCTGTTGCAGGGATAATCATAACCATTGTTTCACTATCAACACTTATACTTAAGTTTTCTGTTATTGAATGATTAAATTCAAAATTATCTATTGATATTCCGTTTGCTAAAATTTCTATATATTCACTCAAATTTAACTGATCATATGCCTGGTTCTTTTGTCTATATATGTTGCTTGCATATTCTGGAATAACAAAATTAAACAAACTTCCTTCTAAAATTACAATTTCAAGAAGCTTTGAGTCACAATCACTATTAACACAACCAGTAATTTCGCCAGATAAATTTCCAAAATACCCATCAAGACCCTTGATATGTAAAATGTCACCTTCAAGTAAACTTAACAACACATGTTCTATTGTAGGCAGCGTCCACACAACACCATCTTCAACATTTACATAATCCATAAGAGATAAGGACGCATCTGAATCCTTGATTAATGTAGCTGTTGGCAACATTTCCATAATAAAACCTTCACTTTTCTCAATTGTAACTTGAACAGCCTGTTCATCACAATCCCCATTTAGACATGCAGTTAATTTGAAAGAATCTTCTCCTGACCAATCAACATTTGGTATTATTTTTGCTATTTTATCAGCACCAATAGAGACATTGATTTTATTTCCACCAAAGACAGTCCAGTTTACATCAACAATGTTAATATGACTATTTAGATTCAATTCATATTCTACATTCATTTCCATAACAATCTTCGGAATATTTTTTATTTGAGGCATACGACTACTTTCAGCTCGTCTAAGAACATTACACGAATTTCTTAGACTTTCAGTTTCAATATAATCGCAGGCAGTATAGTCTTTTTTCATTGCAAAACTAATGTAACATGAATCTTTTTTCTTAATATTTGATATCTGGCTACAATAATCCATATTGTTTGCAGTTTTTGCAAGTTCATGATAACAACTATCTTGGAATTGTTCTTTAGTTACTCTGTCACAAAATAGTTTTGCCGAATCTTCATGTTCTACTCCTATATCTTGTATATGATTTATTATTTCATTTAATGGAGCAGTTTCCGGCGTAAATGTTATACGTGTAGTTGTTGTTATTTTACCGCCCGTTGTAGTCGTTTTTTGCGTTGTCTGTGTTGTAGTAGTTCCACCATCTTTTGTAGTAGTAGACAATCTATATGTGGTGGTCGTAATAGTATCTGCCATGGTCGTTGTTGTTTCCATAATCCTTGTTGTGGTTGTTGATATTTCTGCCGTGTATGAATTATCACTAAGCAAGATATATGACATCCCTGTAACCAAAATTGCACCTAATAACACAAGTAAAATTAAAATTAAAAACCGTTTTTCTTTATGTTCATGTGGTTCTACATTAGATAGTGCATTATCAACAATGCTTTTATCGTATCCTTTTGAAACCAAAAATTGTTCTATTTGATCATGAGTATATCCTATATTCATCTGTTGTTTTACATAATCTTCAAGACCAGTATTATTTTGCATAAAATTAATAGCATCATCCACATCTTTCGCAGTAGAACCATATTGAATAAGATAGCTTTTTATCGATTCAAGAGGGAACCCTTTAGCTTGCTGCTGTTTTATGAAATTAACTATATCTTCTCTTACCATTTTATCTTATTCTATTAAGTTCTAACCGATATTTATTTGATGAATATCCATCTATATTTTCATCACTATTTACACATTGTATAAAGTATTCTTGGTCGTAAGTTTTCGCTTCAAATATACTTCCAGAATATGGATTAGGTATTAATGCCATGTTTGTTTCCCAAAGTTTATTCCTTGCACTTCCAGCATAACAATCACTAATTTCTCTTCTGGAAATGTTTATTCCTAGTTTAACTCCTGGAGCAGCACTTATTTCAGTTCTATTTCCCCAAGCATTTCTTTCATAATTTATGTTATTGCTTCCCCACAAATGCATAACTTCAGTGTGATTAAACCAAACATATTGGGTTCCGCCAGCAGAGTTTTGTGAATCAGTAACACTTGGGAGAGTTAATCCAGGAGTAGGCTTTATTACAAAACTATACTCATCAACCTTTCTTGGATTGCTTCTACATTTAATGAAATATTTTACAGTTTCACCAGGTGCAGCAGTAATATTAATCCTAAGATTACACCTATTACCATCAATAGCCGACGCAAGTCCAGATGTGCATCTCATTGGTTCAAGGCTAGCATCAAGTTGGTTGTAACTGTTTCCATTGTAGAAGAATTGATTAACACTTCCTTTAGTTGTTATTCTACATTCTGCAGGTCTGTCTGTATATACTTTTATGTTAACATTGCTTCCAGTAATATTGTCAAAAGTTGCAGGTTCAGTATACAAAATTCTTGGAGGTGTCTGGTCGTCCTCATGAGAGATGTTCACTCTAATCTTTATATAATCAAAAACAGGATACGTTGCACCCGGATGCCAAACCCTTATAGGAACATCATTTATTGTTCCGTCCGGCATCTGACAAACAAGGAATTGGTACAAATGCCCTTCTTCGAAAGCATTTGAAACAAAATAATCCATAACAAATGATTCTGTAAGATTTACAGCTATTGGGTTTTGTGCTCTAAAATCATCAATTTGATTTTGTATATCGGCCACACTGTATCCAGAATACGCCAATGCTTGAGCCAACTCTGGTCTCGAATTAAGGAACGCCATAGGATCATTCATAATTGAAAGCCCTTCTAGCAGGCTAGACACATTAAATTGATTCAATGTACTATTGATTATATCATTTAAATCAGGAGCAGTAATTTGCAACCTATGAGCCTTTGTAAAATTAGTATCAAATCCAGATAAAAAAGGAAGCATAGGAAACATCTGGATATCTTCTAATAAATATGGTGGGAAAGGTGTAGTATAACACATTGTAGCTTCACTTGTATTAAATTCCATAAAAACCAACTAACCAGTAATTAAATTAACACAGGGGACTGTTTTTCCGCTGTTTGGGTACGCCTTAATATAGACATATCCTTTATATTTAAAGCAGTTGCCTGCATTAATATTTGTCAGTTTATTATTTTTATTATTATCAATTACATTC
>CAZYEG010000009.1:0-7003 GCA_964646365.1 uncultured Methanosarcinales archaeon | reverse complement strand
TTCCATAAAAAAAGTTTGACCAGGGCTTACAAGATCTGTATTCTCTACACCAACATGACCATCTCCAATCATTGTTGTTTCAAAATTAAATATTGTATCATATGGAGCTACAGCACTTGAAATATTATCTGAGAATCTTAAAAATTGCGTTCTAAACTCTCCAGTGTCTGAAAGTGGCATATCACCACAAACCCCCTTGCCTTCATCATCATCCCAATAAAAAGAACATCCTTTTCCAAGACTCTTACATTTGTATTCCGTACATGGATAATTTTCTTCGTCTTCACCACAAGCATCACAGCTCCATGTCGTTGGTGCTTGCCATGGCATACACACTGCTGCAGATATCACATGCCCAACATATCTTGTTGGGTATCTTACCCCTAAGAAACTTTTACACTTAAACCAATCACACATACCCCACCCAGAGGCTTCTTGAATATAATCCATAGCATAACCAATAACACCTTCATACGAATGTGCCGGATCATAATAAACATCACTTGGGATATTTCTTCTACTTCTCGCATCAGTTCTTCCTTTAAACAAATTACCTACAAATGCAAACGGACTTAAAAATACCCTATCTTGAGGATTACCATAATCATCTGAACTAAAGAATCCACCTTGTGTAAATTCACCTTTATAATTATAATTATTTCCACAGTCACCAAGTTTAGAACATCTTCTTTCCAATCCATTTGTCCATGTCTGTGGACAACTCATATCCATTCCGTCACATGTTCTGTAATCATTTGCAAGTTCACACACCTGTATACCGTTCATTACCCAGAATTTAAATCCAGGAGAGACTTCTGGAACACACATACCTCTTATTGGCTTATTTCCCATCACATAGAATGTATCCCAAACACAATCTCTTTCGTTTTTGTTGCCACATGAAGATTCTCCTTGATACGTACAATCCTGCCACCTGTTTGGTCTACACATTCCTTTGCCATGCGCAGTATACTCTTGTCCATTGCTGCCAAGATATTCTGTTCTTACATCTTTATCCCATGCGCACACTTCTTCTCTAAAGTCCCTACAGTCTTCTATATACACTTTCCCATCTATACATGTATGTAGATAGAATCTTGAACCCACATATTCAAATCCAGTACTAGCGGCACCATGTATTGCGCACCAAGAATTTCCATGACCATATTCAAATCCATTAAAAGTACAGCCATCCATCGATCCAGGCTCATTTCCAAACACCGTTAGACCTTCTCCTTCACAACCTGTATCAGAATCTATCAACGGCGCAGGACATCCTCCTTCTGGGGCATTAAAAAAGCACGTATCATCATCTTCATTATAACACACCTTCCCAGTATTTTCTTCAAATATTATTTCTTCTCCAACCAAATTAACAGTATCTCTACCAATTAAAGAGAATAGGAACGAATAAGTGAGTCCATCTAGATCATCTGTAGATAAATTATAAACAATATTTGGATAAGGCCTGTGCTTGTCTATCCTAATCATTACACTATGATTAAGCATCCATAGATCTTTGTCGAAAAAACCATCTTTTATTTCTGAATTAAGTATGTTCATTGAAAGATCGTATAGTTTTCCCAAAGGAGCATCTATTGTTGCAATATAATTTTCTTCTTCTTGTATATCATCAATCTTCTCTATCCGAATAGGATATCTTGCCTTGACAATTACTTCGTCAATTGTAATCAAAACGTCCGTCTCCAAATCTCCTGCCAGTACACCATAGCCCAGACGTTCAAACAAGGAAAGATTAATGCAAGATAGCAACTCTGGCTCAATATATTCTTCAAGCTGTTCTTCCATAATCTCCCTTGTAAGAAGCTGGTTCACGCACCCGACTCCATTCACATAGTTACACAAACTTTTGTAAGTACCTGAATGGTATTCTATTTCTGTTCTACCTGGCATTGCACCTGCAAACGCCCCCCCCTCAAAACCAATATTCCACACAGGGTATTTAGCAGTCTTTGCAATACATTCTTGAACGTAAGTTTTTAGAGGTGGAAGAGTGGTCGCTTGATCATTTATCTGTTCCACCTCAGTATCAGTAGAGGTAAAGTAAAGGTCTTTGATGAACATGATCATACCGATCGTTATTAATAAGAGCAAGCCGACTACTATAAACGTCGTTGTTTGCCCTCTTTTTTTGTTATTATACATTTGCCTCTTTTTTTTAAGTCATTACGTCCCTTACCAGGTTCCAAAATACCTCATATCCTTTTATGATCATAATTTTGCCAAGATTATTTTTGACAATTTTCTTGAAATTATTTCTATCAAAATTTTCACAACCTTTGATTTTTTCAGAAATAGAGTAGCAGTATGTTTTATCATCAAGTTTAAATGCGCACAAGAGAGAGTCTTTGTTGAACTTCTCTGGCATATTTTTGCTCTTACTCATTGAGTTAAGAATTAAATATCCAATCACTTCATTATTTTCATAATTCAAAGAACAAAGAATTGCACTCCCAACATCTTTTTTGTTTAAAATGCCCTTAGATATTAGATTTCGTGCATGTGAATTGATTGAAGCATAACTTTTTTTTAATTTTTTAGAAATTTGGTTTATAGTCAGCTCTCTACCTAACTCTTCTGCAAATAGGCCGATTATATCCTGTGTTATCATATTAGTGATAATTTATATTATATTTTTATTAATTTAAATACTTTTTCATTAAATATTATCAATATAATATATATAGTTATCGTTTTTTTGATAACTGCTTAATATAAAAAACTTTAAATAAAGAAAGAGTAAGAATTATACTATTATGAAAAAGAGTGATTGGTTAATGTATTTCGGCGTGCTTATCCTATTTATCTATTTATTTACAACTATCACAGGAGCAGAAGATATTAATGAATGCGCAGGATGTTCTGGCTGTTGTTGTTCATGTGATTGCTCTGATGGTGAAAGTGATAGTGATAATGATTACTATTGCGACGGAACAACCACAACCACAACCAGTTCAGCAGGGGGAGGAGGATCAACTGCAGACGCAGTATGTACAGCAGATGCCAACTGTGGTTCAGGATGTAATGAAGGACAAAAATGTGTAGGGTCCGGTTCTAGTGCAGCATGTACAGCCGCAGCAACTCAAGAAACATGTCAAAACCCAGATACAGCTGATGAGGATTGTCGGTCAGGTGCCGGGTCAGGACTTAATAGAAGAGGTGTTGACAATTCTTGCGATGACGATGCAGATGGGTACATGGATGACAGTTTTTTAGGTGGAGGAAGGGACTGTGACGACACACGAGACGATGTTCACCCAGGAGCAACCGAAGAATGTGACAACATAGATCATGATTGTGACGGAGACAGTAGAAAACAAGACGGAGTAACAGTTGCATGTACAGACGACTCATGCAAATGTCCATCACAAAATGGAGTATGCCAAAATTCAGTTAGAACATGTATGGCACCAGTTTTCATAACTGCAAGCAATTCATATTGGAGCGCATGTGGAGAAACAACTTATACAAGACACAATCCAGCGTATGAACCACGAGAAACCACCTGTAATGATGGTTTAGATAATGATTGTGATGGAACGGTCGATACAACAGATCCAGATTGCGCATCAACAGAAATTGATATAAGCTAAAGTTTAAATATAAATTTCTTTTTTATTTATTTTATGATTCCTTATGAGACATATAAAAACCTTTTTGGAACTTCACCATATATAATTATGATATTAATAGGAATTATTTTTTCTTATTACATCGTTCTAAAAGAATCAGAAAGATTAAAATTAAACACTCATAAAATTATTATTATATATTTTTCAACATTTATTTTCTCTTTTATTAGTTCATGGACCATGGAATCAATCTGGAGATATTAGTGCATTATTTATTAGAGGGACAGAAGGCAATGTTTTTTATGGAGGTCTATTGACAGAATTTATTGTAATCATTGTAATGTCAAAGCTATTTAAGATGAATACATGGCAAGTATTAGATATTGCAGCTCTTGTAAACTCAGTTGGCATGTTTTTTGGTCGAATAGGATGTTTCTTTGGTGGATGTTGCTATGGAAAGGCATCCACAGCCTGGTTTGCCTTAAAGTATGGCACAAGAGGAATATTTCCTACACAAATAATTTCCTCGTTTTATAATTTGGGAATATTCATTTATTTAACAAAAAAAAAATATAAGAAAAAATTTGATGGACAAATTTTTTTACTTTATTTAATGCTGTATTCTGGATCTCGTTTTTTTGTTGAATTTCTTAGAGCATCAAATCACTATTACTTTGGACTTAGCACATCACAGTACATATCAATTATTTTGTTTGCAATAGGGGTATTTTTTTACTGGAAAAAATCATCCCGATAATGCCTGTGTAGCTACAGAAGTAGTATGTAAGTATAAAAAGAAGCTCAAATCTATATCCTTGTATTCTAGTGGTGGATAGTTTCCAAAAGAGCCATCATCATTTTGTGAATTAATTAGAAATTTCATTCCTTCTTGATGTTTTAATCCCAATTCATTCATATTCATCAATAATTCTGCCACAATATCAGGATTATCTTCTTTAATATATTTATTAATCAATCTAGGCAGCATATATTTCAAATAATTAATCTGTATAAAATTAAAATCAGATTTATCATACACAAATACCCAATGTGTAAGATCATACGTTTTTTGAAGACAAATAAATTGATACGGGAGATATATGTCAATCAATTTTATCCCTTTTACATCATAATCTAAATTTAATTTTCTTTTAATAGATTCTTGTTGGTTAAGTCCTCTTGTCTTTATGTGATCCATTATCTTTGGTTTTAATAACTCAATATTACTTTTGTATAATTCGTTTTTTAACCCCATTTCTTCAATAATCTGGTAGGCGGTCAAATATGAAATGATTTCTTCTCTGAATTCTTTCTCAGACAATCTGTTTAGATAGTGATATTCTTCTGAGTAAGCAATATTCAACAATTTTTCTACCTTTTCTGTCTTGTTTAGTGCTTTGTATAGGCGTAATAGCTCAACATATCGCTTATACCCCTTGCTTTCATAATTAAATCTTAATTCGACAGGATTTACACTTTGTTGGTCTGCCCATTCTTCGGCTAGTATTAGAGCAGGTTTTGTATCTATTTCATTTTTTAAAGAAAATTCTGGAGCAAACTCTACAAAGAAATACGGATAGAAATAGAATAAGACCAAAATAGGGATGAATGCTAAAGCATACCTCTTCATAATCATTTTTTATTTCCAAAAGTTAATAAATGTTTAGGGTTACAAATGAATTATGATACCATATACGCGCCACAACATCCTATTTAGTGTTAATGGATTTAATGTGCCTACAGAAGGACTCTTCTTTGCTATAGGATATTTGGTATTCTTCTATTTAATCTATAAAGGTATAAAGAAAGATAAATCATTAAATTTTACAAACAAAGAGATAATCAAATTAATAATTGGGGTTATAATTTCAGCAAACCTTTTTGGAAGACTTCTTTTCTTTTTGATACCTTGGAGAGGATTTGAGTTTTTGTTGAAGTTTTTTTATGCTGGAGGATCATTTTTGAATACTTTAGGAACTTTCGTTGGGGCGTTTGTTTTTATTATATTATTCTTATATGATAAATACGGTAAAAATATGAAATCACAATTAATAAAAATATTAGACATTGTAGCCCTTCCTGGTGGTTTGCTCGTATTCTTTGTTCGGCTAGGTTGTTTCTTGGACGGACATGTCATTGGAGCTGTTACAAATGTTCCTTGGTGTATTATGAGTAATGGGGTATGCCGGCATCCTTTGGCGTTTTATTATGCAACAGCAGGATTTTTAGTATTTTTAACACTAATTATATTTTTTTCAAATGAAAAGAAAGGAATAAAAGCAGCTTGGTTTGGCATACTTTTTCCGCTTTCTAGATTCTTTAATGATTTTTTTAAAGAGAGTCGCAACATAATTTTTCTAAATATTGATTTTTATCAAATATTATTTTTATTTATTTCAATTCTGTTTATTATTATGATTGTTCATGATTTTAACAAACGTTTTAATTTTTTAAAATTTAATAAGAAATTGGGGTTAAAAAAAAGAAATATAAGTAAGAGTAAAAAGCCCAAAAAATAAAAATATAATTTTTTAATTAAACAATAATTATTAAATACTTTTCTTAATGAGATTCCGTCATTTAAGTATTGTATTTTAATGTCAGATTTTTGTAAATTGTCAATATTATCAATTTCAAGATCTTTACAGTAACGATATAATCTTGAGAATAAAAAAATAAAATTTATTTTATAATGATACACGCATAGGGACCTAGAAAAATATATATTAGCATTTTTTAATTCTTTATTTTGAAATAAGTAATAATCTTCTACTAGCCGATTGCTGAATTTGACATTTAGATTCTTTTTCTTGTTAATAATCAGATTACCACCAGGAATGAAATTCAGTATTCTAGAAGTTTTAGCTGCCAAAAGCTCAGCAAAAGAATTAATAAGGTTTTTAGTCTGCCCCAAAGGCCTCCCTCCCAATATATCAAAATTTATATTTTTTTTAATTTTTTCAAATATCATAAAATATTTTTTTGTTAACAATACATCATCATCAAATAAAAAAACATATTTCCCACTAGATTTTTCGAAACCCTTACTTCTCGACATACCACAACCAATTGAAATATTATTTTCAATGCAAGAGTAATTTTTAAACTTCATGACGGGCGCGTATTCTTTACAACCATCATATACCACTATCAGTTCAAATTTATCATAAGAAAGATTTGCATATTTGATAGCATTCTCAATTGAACGAATACATTTGCGTAATAGTTTTTTTCGGTTTTTTGTAGGTATTACAATTGAATACAATATTGATTTTTTCATTTATCATACCATCTCGGTTTTTTTAAAAATCCCATTGCCTCATATTTTCCCAGTGATTTATAGTATCTTGGGAAATATTTTCTTATAAACAAGTATAAAGGAATCTTAAATGCCTGATTCAAATGATGTG
>CAZYEG010000008.1:0-13729 GCA_964646365.1 uncultured Methanosarcinales archaeon | reverse complement strand
AAGTAATTACCACAGGAGTATTATTCTGTAAAAAGAAGACACTTATTATTGGTACATTTTTTATTGTATTATCTGTTATTTTTTCAAAAGAAATTTTAACATTTGTAATAAATTCAATTACATTATTAGTATTTATATTTGCAATAATCAAACCATCACAAAAATCGATACGAAGAACATTCATTATTCCTACTGCGTTATATACATTTGCAATGGGAGCACTCTATTGGCAATTTCTAATATTCATTATACTTTCATTATTATTTCTTAACTATTATTATAAGAAAAATTTTAACAAATCATACCCATAGGCTTGAAAAAGCTGCTATAAAATATAAAAGTAATCCTAAATAAATAACATGTTTTGCCTTTTTTTGTTCTGAATAAGTAGAATATAATAACAATACATTCGCTATTTCATAAAAGATCAATAATAAAATATCAAATCTATACATTACAATTCCAAATAACATAAGTAGTACAGAAATAGACCGAATCAAATATTGACTTCTTTTAACTCCAATCAGAATTGGGATTGTCTTATAGCCAAACTTTTTATCTCCCTTAATATCATCAATATCTTTTACAATCTCTCTACAAAACAAATATATTGCAGTGATAAAGAAGAATAAAACAAGTTTATACGTAATAATTTCTGCAGCAATCCCTCCAAGTAAGAACACAGAAGAAATCATCAGTGCAGCAGTTAGTGTCGAGACCACATTTTTCTTTCCAATGGAGTATCCTAGAGCAATAATACACATAAATATCATTGTTAAAAAAAAATTCGCATTAGTTAAAAGTGCAAATATAGATGATAATATTATTAATATCACAGTCAGCTGTTTCGCCCATATTAAAGAAACAATATTTGTTACAATCGCCCTTTTTTTCTTATTAGCTCTATCAACATTAAGGTCCATTATATCATTAAAGATAAAACCTGCAGAAACAATCAATCCAACAGAAACTGCACCACTGATTGTATCAAGTGAAACAATAATTCCCTCTTTTACAATCCAATATCCACATAAAAATCCAACAATAGAAAAAATCACATGAATTGGTCTAAAAAATTTAAATTTTTCAAACACCTTCTCCCAATTATTTTTTATTATCAATACAGCCAATATTATTAACACTAATTCAACCAAGATTCCTAATATTGTATAAAGTCCAATATCAAAAAATATAGATTCAGGAAAAATACGAGTAATTATTTCAGTATTTGGATCAAAAATGTAAGATCCAGGAGCAAAAAACAAGTCGTGTACCCAAATAAAAAACGGCATGAAGTATTTAGAAAGAAATAAGCCAAATACCAAGAAAAACACAATCAAACTAAAACTAGATTTTAATATGGTATCTATTATATTTTCTCCTCTAAAATAAAACAATAATCCTATTCCAATTAGAGATAAAAAAAATATAGCCTTTATAATATTCATAGCGACTTTTACATCCTTTATATGAGTTATTTCTCTCTCATTGAATTCCACAATTTCTAAAATCTTTTTCCCATCAAAATAATCATGAATTTCATCAAGAATAGTTTCTGCATTTGGAACATCAGAATAAATATTATATTTTTCAAACTCATTTACCATAAAACTTTTGTTTAGACTAAAGAATAACATATTGCCAGACAAAAGAAGCAACCCTAAGATCAAGGTAAAATAGATATCATCCTTCATTGCCATTAAGAAACAATATTTCTTTATATTTTTTACCATAAGTATTATAAAGTAGAAATATGAGTATCATGATATGCTTCCATACGCAAATAACTATGTTGTCTTTCAAAAAGCATTCAGTATTGGGTCTTGGAAATTGCATTATGTTTTACCATACTATACTTTGATTGTTTTTCTAGCATTGCTTGTGGGATCATATGTCGCATATAAGAGGATTGGGGAAGGCAATACCTCTAAAAGAGTTCTATTTACAATATTAATTGTCACAGGTATAATGACACTTCTCGGTGGAAGATTATTCTTTCTACTTTTCTATGCACCAAGAATGCCATTTTTTAGGACTATAATAGAAACTTTTGCGGTATGGAAATCAGGACTTGTTTCACTTGGCGGTTTTTTATTTGGAATAACAACACTTTTACTCTTACTTAAACTTTTCAAGATCAAAATATTAAAGTTTCTTGACAATATCGCTCCAGCGCTTGCTATAGGAATGTTTATTGCACGTAGTGCTTGTTATGTTGTTGGTTGTTGCTTTGGTATTAGAACAACTCTACCATGGGGGATAAATATTGGTGGACTGGGTTATCACCCTACTCAAATATATTCTTCATTTTATTGTCTTATTATATTCATTATACTAAAAGTCATAGAAGACAAAAAGCCAAGAGAGGGAACCTTATTTGCTTCCCTTATGATATTATATGGCTTTTCAAGATTCATGGTAGAATTCATTCGTTTTAATCCAAAGATATTATTCGGGCTTGCCCTGCAACAAGTAATTACACTAGGTATGATAGCAACAGGTGTAATCATGGTATATTTTATATATAGAAAAAAGCATAATAAACGAAAATGAATCCAATAAATAAAATCAAAACACTCTTTTTCGATTCAGAAGAATTCTTTAAGTTAATCAAGAAAGAGACCTTCAAAGAGGCATACATTTTTTCTGCAGTTACTTATGCAATATTATATTTACTCATCGCAATTATTTCATTACCAGTAACAATAATGCTTAACGCCTATCCAAAAATAGTTGCAATAGGATTATTTGCTTTGGGAATTATTTTTAATATAATTTATGCATTTATCTTACCACTATTTAATGCTGGAGTAAATCATCTCGGAGTGATGATTGTGAAAGGCAAAGAAGGATTTCTTAACACGTTTAAACCATCATCATATTCCATTATTTTAATTGGAATTTATTCTGCAGTAAATGCAGTATTTGGAACCATCTACGCAGTATTAAACAAAGAAAAGATGGTTGCTTTAATTAATCCAGAAACAATAACCCTTGCAACTGTACCATGGGGCTATTACATTCTTATGGGGATTTTGATAATAGCAATGATCATACATACTTTTATTTTTGAGATAAAAGGCATTTCAAAATTTCAGAAGATATCAAAGTTAAAGGCATTTTTTGCTATAATGTTCATATTTGTAATTTTGTTATTATTGATGATTGTTTTTATAATATTAATAATCATATTTGGTATTATTATAGCTTTAATAGCTAAGGTTATTTAATCTTCCTAAAAAAACCCATCAAAGCAAAAGCTTCTCTTTTTGTAAGCATTGCTTTGCCGATTACTTTTTTCCAGATTGTTTTTTGAGTATCTTTTTTTTCTTTTGTTTTAAATTCAAGATTTTTCATAGAGCTGTTAACAATCTTTAATAACACATCTTTTTCTTTTTTAGAAATAGGTGCAATATTTTCTCCAATTTTCCCTTTTTTATTTTTAGCAAGCTCATAAAGAATCACACCAACTGCATGTGAAAGATTCATTACAGGATATTCTGCCTGCGTTGGAATGCTTACTAAAAAATCGCATTTTTCAATTTCAGAATTAAAAAGTCCTTTACTTTCTCTTCCAAAAATAATTCCTACTTTTTTCTTCTTAGGTATTTTACTGCATAATTCTTCAGGACTCATAGTACATCTTGGAATATTATAGTCATTTCCAAGCTGTGAAGTGGTACCTACCAGATAATCATAATTATTTAGAACTCTCTGAGTTCGTATTTTTGCTTTTTTTAGGATATCATTTGCGTGTTTTGCTCTACGTCGTGCATCTTCCCCAATTTTCACTGCTGGATCAATAATAACAAGATTCATGAAACCAAAATTCTTCATTACCCTACATATTGCTCCAATATTCCCTTCATGCTCTGGTCCGAGAAGTATAATATCAATCATAATGTATCGAATATCCCTCATGTTATATATATATTTTCAATAACCATAATGTTTTTATATTTTTTAAAATATTAGATTTTAACGGGGGAACTAATGTTTAAGACACCGTTAAATTCTGTACACAAAGAAATGGGCGCTCGAATGGTTGAATTCGGTGGCTGGGAGATGCCTGTCCAGTATTCTAACCTTATCGATGAACACATTGCGACCAGAGAAAATGCAGGAATTTTTGACATATCACATATGGGAGAAATATTTATCGAAGGACCTGCTGCAGGAAGATTTTTGCAATACCTAACTACTAATGATATAAAGAAACTTTCTCCAGGCAGATGTATGTATAGTTGTTTTTGTAATAATACTGGGGGTATCATTGACGACCTTTTTATCTACATGTTTAATGATGAAAAATACATGATTGTAGTTAATGCAGGCACAATTGAAAAAGACATTTCACATATAAACAAAAATATACATGATTATAATGTCAAAATAACAAATAAAAGCAACGATATAAGCAAACTTGATCTTCAAGGCCCAAAATCTAAAGAGATTATTAAGAAAGGTACAGAAATAGATCCATCAACAATTAGTAGATTTGGTTTTGTTGAAACAAGAATCTATGGACATGGAGCAATTATTTCAAGGACGGGGTATACAGGAGAGGACGGTTTCGAGATTTATATATCATCAAATAAAGTAAAAGAGGTTTGGAAGAAATTACTTGATGATGGAAAAGAGTATGATATTCTTCCTGTTGGTCTTGGAGCAAGAGACACTCTTAGGGTCGAAGCCGGATACAGTCTTTATGGTCATGAATTAAACGATGAGATAAGTCCAATTGAAGCAGGAATAGGATTCGTTGTAAAAAACAAAGAAGAAAATTTTATTGGTAAAGAGATTCTGCTAAAACAAAAAAAAGAAGGAACCAGTCGTAAACATATCTGTTTTGAAATGATGTCCCGACAGATTCCTAGAGAAAAATATGTCATACACGATCAAGATGATAATAGAATCGGTTTTGTAACATCAGGCACATTCTCACCTACGTTTAAGAAAGGCATTGGCATGGGATATATAGAGTCAGATATTAAAACCGGAAGTATTATTAATATCAATGTAAGAAACAATCTCGCTGACGCACGAGTTGTGTCAAGGCCATTCTATAGATACAAGGGAGGAAATTAAAATGGAAAATCCTAAAGAACTCAAATATAGCAAAGATCACGAATGGGTAAAAGTCGAAGACGACATTGTTACTGTTGGAATCACAGATCACGCTCAAAATCAACTCACTGATATAGTGTTTATTGAACTTCCAGAAGTTGGAAAAGCTGTAGAACAAGATGGAAACCTAGGAGTTGTTGAGAGTGTAAAATCAGTTTCTGATGTCCTTTGTCCTGTTAGTGGCGAAGTTACAGAAATTAACAGTGAACTTGAAACAGCACCAGAGAAGGTCAACAACTCACCATATGATGAAGGTTGGATGGTTAAGATTAAGTTAAGTAACCCAAGCGAATTAGACACACTCATAACAGCTGAAGAATACGAAAAGCAAGTTTCAGGGGAATAATATATGGATTACATCCCATTAACAAAAAAAAATAAAGAATTGATGTTAAAAGAGGTGGGAGTAAATAATCTTCTAGAGTTATTTTCAGATATACCAGATGAATTACTTTTATCTTCTGGGTTAAATCTTCCAAAAGCATTATCAGAAATGGAAGTCAAGCAAGAGATTGCAAAAATTGCTTCAAAAAATAAACACAGAGTATCATTTCTTGGTGGAGGGATATATAACCATTATGTCCCATCAACAGTAAACGCAGTAATTTCTCGTAGTGAATTTTACACAGCATATACACCGTATCAACCAGAAATATCACAAGGCACCCTTCGGGCAATTTTTGAATACCAGAGTATGATTTGCACTCTTACAGGAATGGATATATCAAATGCATCAATGTATGATGGTGCAACATCACTTGCAGAAGCAATGATCATGTCAACAAGAATTAAGAGAAGAAAAAAAATAATTCTTTCTGGTGCAGTTAATCCAAATTATAGACAGGTTCTAAAGACATATGCACATGCAAACTCAATTGATATTGTTGAAGTCGGAATTAAGTCTGGTAAAACGGACATAGATATAATCAATAAGAATCTAGATGATACAGCAGCAGTAATAATACAAAGTCCAAACTTTTTTGGACAAATTGAAGATCTTGCAACCATCAGGGACTCTGCAAAAGATTCTCTTCTAATCACATCTACAACTGAAAGCTTAAGTTGGGCATTACTTAAACCATTCTTTTCTTATGGTGTTGATATTGTTACAGGTGAAGGTCAATCCTTTGGTCTTGGCATGAATTTTGGAGGCCCACTGCTTGGCATAATGGCAATCAAAAGTGAGTACTCTAGACAGATTCCAGGAAGATTGATAGGTAAGACAAAAGATACCGATGGAAAAGACGGGTTTGTCCTTACGCTTTGTACAAGAGAACAACATATTCGAAGGGAGAAAGCCACATCAAATATTTGTTCAAATGAAGGTTTATGTGCACTTTCAGCATCTGTATATCTTGCTACTATTGGACCAAAACTAAAAGATCTTGCAGAGCTTAATAATAAATTAGCAATATATTTTGCCCAGGAGATATCAAAAATAGAAGGATTTAGTATAGTTTTTGATGGAGCATTTTTTAATGAATTCGTTGTAAAGGTAGATCCCATAAAAAAGCCACGAATAAAGAAATTAGATTTGGGAATTTCACTTGAAAAATATTATCCTCAATTAAAAAATTGTTATTTAGTGTGTTGTACGGAAATGACTCCAAGGAATATGATTGACAAGGTCTTGGAGGAATTAAAATGAAACTTCTAATTGAAAAATCTAAAGAAGGAAGTTCGTCATACAGCATACCAGAAACGGTATTGAATGTAAACTCTAATATTCTTGATACAAGAGAAAATCTTAATTTACCTGAACTTCCTGAAGTCGAAGTTGTTAGACATTATACTAATTTATCAAAATTAAATTTTGGTGTAGATAATGGTTTTTATCCTCTTGGAAGTTGTACAATGAAGTACAACCCAAAATTGAATGAGGACATATCTAGGAATCCCCTTATGAATGTAAATCCTTATTCCGAAAATGCTGAAGGATGTCTCCAAATAATTTTTGAACTTGAAAAATTCTTATGTGAAATTACTGGCATGAAAGCATTCTCTCTTCAGCCTGCAGCAGGAGCGCATGGCGAACTTACAGGGATAATGTTAATGAAAGCGTATTTCGAAGACAAAGGAGAGAAAAGAAGCAAGATACTCATTCCAGATTCTGCGCATGGTACTAATCCTGCATCAGTCACTCTTTGCGGTTTTGATACGATTCAAATAAAATCTTCACCTACTGGAGGCGTAGACATTGATGATCTAAAAGAGAAGATGACAGAAGATGTAGTAGGTCTAATGCTCACCAATCCAAATACACTTGGAATTTTTGATGAGAATATTACACAGATAACATCAGTAGTTCATGATAAAGGCGGTCTCTGTTATATGGACGGTGCCAACATGAATGCAATGATGGGTATAGTCAAACCTTACGATCTTGGATTTGATGTACTTCATCTTAATCTTCATAAATCATTTTCAACTCCGCATGGTGGCGGTGGTCCAGGTTCCGGTCCTGTAGGTGTTAACGAAAAACTTATTGATTTTTTACCAGGACCAGGAGTGGTAAAGAAAGAAAAATCATATGTTTTAGAAAATGTTTCAAAAAAATCAATCGGCAGGGTACATTCATATTTTGGAAATTTTAATGTTTATCTAAAAGCCTATTCATATATTCGTGCAATTGGTGCCGAAGGAGTCAGAAGGGTTGGAGAAATTTCTGTATTAAATGCTAATTATATGAAAGAGAAATTGAAAAAAGAATACAATCTAGCTTTCGATAGAAAATGTGCACACGAATTTGTTATTGATGATTCACTTATGTCAAATCATGTAACTACAAATGACATTGCAAAACGTCTTATCGATTACGGGTTTCATCCACCAACAGTATATTTCCCACTAATAGTCCACGGAGCAATAATGATTGAACCGACTGAGACGGAATCAAAAGAAAGAATGGACGATTTTATAGAAGCTATGATTAAAATCAAAAAAGAAGCAGAGATAGATCCTAATCTTGTAAAGACAGCTCCTCATTATGCACCATCAAAAAGGCTAGATGCAGTAAGTGCCGCTAGAAATCCACAACTCAAGTGGTGTAATCTGAATTGATTAAAAGAATATCAATTTCTTCAGTTTTTTGATTATATTTTGCAGAGTCCCATTTCCTTTGCATTAATAAGCAATCAGTTACATCTACTGGTTCTACAGATTGTTCACTTGGAACAAAAGGATAACTTCCTTGAGCTCCAATTAATTTGCCAAGATTTTCATATAGCTGATCAATTGTAGTAGAATATTCATCATTAGTTTCTGTTACAACACAGTCTCCATTGGTTTCATCATGAGAACCAAGATATTCTTTAAGTCCAAGATTTAGTACTTCACTTGTGCTTTGTTGAGTAGCAGTAAGAATTTTGTCATCTAATCCCTGAAGAGCCATTTCAGATGCCCTCAAAGCATCAATGTATACATCCCTTTTTGCTAATACTGTATATCCCGGAGCACCTAGATTTTCATATACTTGAACTGAAGCATCAATGTCGCCAAGATATTTTATTGCTTGTTCACTTGCTCTAAATAGTCTTATAGCATCAATATCTGGTTCTCTTGTAGTATAGGAAGAGTTAGCAAATTTATTTAGAAAGTGTTCAAGAGCCTTACCACTAATATCTTCTAATTGTTTAATCGTCTCTCTAAATAAAGCGACCTTACCATCAGTTTCTATTGTTGGCATGTAGGACTGCAAAGTCAGCATGGTTTATAAATGTTTCTAAGATGTAACCACTATATAATAACTACAAGAGAAGCTTTAAATAGTTAAAACACCTGTTATATGCCATTAGGAGGGATATTATGAAAATCATGAAATGGGCTAAGAAAAAAATTAAAAAAATGACTATCTGTGATTACGCGGTACTTAAGACTGCATTAATAATTTTGGGAATTATTATTGGTGCATATATAGCCGATTTTGTAAAGCAATACGTTATGTATTTTGCAATTGTTTTCGTCGCACTATATGTATATTTACTTACAACGATGTTTAAGAAATAAGTTTTTATACTTCGTTTTTTTTCTTTATTTTATGAACAATTTAAGAAGACATCCATCTTGGTTAAAAGTCCCAATTCCTTCAGGTGAATCATATAAAAAAGTAGAAGGACTTATTTCTAAAAATAATCTTCACACTGTTTGCGTTGAGGCAAAATGTCCCAATAGAGCTGAGTGTTTTGGCAAATGTACTGCAACATTCATGATTATGGGTGATACCTGCACAAGGGATTGTAGATACTGTAATGTGATTACTGGTAAGCCACCTCATTTAGATACCAATGAACCAATAAAGATTGCACGTTCAGTTAAAGTTTTAGGCCTAAAGTACGCTGTAATTACTTCTGTAACAAGAGATGATCTTGATGATGAGGGTGCTAATCACTTTGCAAAAACCGTTTTAGAAATAAAACAAACAAACTCAGAATGTAAAGTCGAAATTCTTACACCAGATTTTAATGGAAAAGTTGAATTACTAAAAGTTGTTCTTAATTCAAAGCCATACGTTTTCAATCACAACATTGAAGTTGTTAAAAGTTTGTTTCCAAAAATTCGACCACAAGGAAATTATGATACGTCTTTAAAAATTCTAAAGGCAGCAAAAGAGATTAATCCATCTCAGCTTACAAAATCTGGAATGATGATTGGTATTGGTGAAACAAAAGAGGAAATAATTCAAACACTAAAGGATCTAAAAGAAGTAAATGTTGACATTGTTACAATTGGCCAATATCTTCAACCCCGAAAAGATCTTGAAACAGTAAGTAAATATTATACGCCTGAAGAGTTTAAAGAATTAGAAACAATTGGCTATGACATGGGATTTAAGAAAGTCTTTTCTGCGCCTCTCGTTAGAAGTTCATATCATGCTGATGAAGTAGATGATTAATTCAAGGGGCTAAGGATTCGCAAGTCCATTGCGCCATGCAATTATCATCGCAACCTAAAAACTTAGCAGAAGTTCCCATCTCACAATTTATATTTGTTTCAGAACATACCAATCCATTACAGCATGATCCTTCCTTTTCTTTACAGTTGCAACCGGTAGTTATCATTAATAATAAGATAAGCGTAACAAACAGTATTTTTTTATTCATTTTTTTTTATGTAAGCTGCATACTTATGATCTTCTAATATGATGTGTTCTACTAGCCAATTAGAAAGGAACCTTTCAGCATCAACTAGTAATTCTAATTTAGTGTCATTTATTGATGAATTTTTTACTACCTCATCATCAAGTTTCTTTTTAAAATTTTTAAAATAAGTTCTATATATAAGATGTTTTTTAATATGTTCTGCTAGTTGCGGAAATTTATGTTTTTTCATGTATTCTTCTTCGTAGTCCAAATGTTTCTTGGTATATTTTTTTAAAACATCAACAGTATCAATAATTTCTTTGATGTCACCATCAAGAGATATTTCTTTGCCAAGTTTTTTGAGTGAATCAATCAATATTTTGTGTTGATTATCAATTTCTTCATCAAATACAGACATTTCGGGAGTCCACATTATACCTAGATTTTCTTCTTTCATAATCATTACTATGTATCAATTTCTTTTAAACTTATTTATTATATTATATTTTACTATATAGTAAATAATTAAAGTTAAATACCTCCTCTTACTAACCATCCTCCATGTATGATGCAATAATAATCGGTGCCGGTCCAGGCGGATATGAATGCGCAAAAACTATCGTAGAACTCGGTGGAAAACCACTTCTTGTAGAGAAAGATTCACCAGGTGGCACATGTACAAACTGGGGTTGCATCCCAACAAAAGCTTTAGTTTCATCAATAGAAACATTTGAAACAATCAAGTCCGCTTCAAGAAAAGGAATTACTGCAGAAAACGTATCAATAGATTTCTCAAAAGTAATGGCTCGAAAAGATCGTATTGTAAAAACAATAGTACGAGGCATCGAATTAAGTTTAAAAAATAATAATATTGAACTCATCAAGGGAGAGGCTCACATAATATCAAAAGATAAAGTAAAAATCAACGATCAAGAATACGTTGCAAAAAACATTGTAATCGCAACCGGTTCAGAACCAATCAAGATCTTTGACAACTGTCTAACCAGTAAAGACATGCTTTCTTTAACCGAAGTCCCAGAAACCCTAACAATCGTTGGCGGTGGAGCAATCGGTGTTGAGTTCGGAAACATTTTCAAAATACTTGGTTCAAATGTAACAATCATTGAAGCTCTTCCAAGCATTTTACCAAACATGGATAAAGATGTTTCAGAAGAAATCACAAATGTTCTCAAGCGAAAAGGAATTAAGATTCTTACAGGTACAAAAGCAGAAAATCCCGAAGGGACAGTCCTTTGTGCAATTGGAAGAAGACCAAAGTTTCCAAAAGAAGAACTTAATTCCATAGGAGTTAAATCCGATCGTGCAATTGAAGTAAACAAACAACTGCAAACAAGCATACCAAGCATCTACGCAGTAGGTGACTGTACAGGACAAGTCCAGCTCGCGCATGTCGCATCTATGCAAGGTATTGTTGCAGCACATAACATTATGGATAAAACACAATCCATGGATTACTCAATTATTCCTGCATGTGTTTACACAACTCCCGAAGCAGCATCAGTTGGTGTAAATGAACAAGATGTAGAAGATCCAATCATAAAAAAAGCAACATATGCTTCTAACGCAAAAGCACGAACTACAGATAGTATTGCTGGTTTTCTAAAGATTATCACAAACCAAGAAGGTACTATTCTCGGAATTCATATTGTTGGAACGCACGCAACAGATCTCATCCAAAATGCAGTAACACTTCTTAAGACAAAATCAACATTAGAAGATATAAAAAATACCATTCATGCCCATCCAAGTCTTGGAGAACTATTTTTCGAAGTGAATTAAATGATAAAAGCAATCATTTTTGACTGGTACAGGGTATTGGTTCTAGGGAACTGGTCAAGCAAGCTTGGCGCAGGAATTGCAAGTAAAACAAACATTGATGCTGACTTCATTGTAAAAACATTCAAAGAAGGACTTTACAGCGAATTTTGCAGTGGGAAAATTTCTGGAGAAGAATTCTTAGAAAAATTTATTCCAGAATTAAAAATAGATGCACAAGCTTCAGATTTTAAATTCGTCTTTAACAAAAAACCAGATATTAATCAAGATTTTATGTCGTACATAAAAACACTTTCCATTCCCAAATACATTCTTTCAGGTAATTACAAACCAGTATTTGAAAATTACAAAAAAGAAATAAACTTAGATTTTTTTGACGACATATTCACATCATACGATCTAGGTATGCTTAAGACAAATCCAGAAATTTGGGATTCAGTATTAAACAAACTTCCATTTTCTCCTGAAGAAATAATTTTTGTTGATGACCAAGACAAATATCTAGATGTAGCAAAAGAAAAAGGTCTTAATATTGTAAAGTTCAATTCGACCAAACAAGCGATTGAAGAAATATCAAATTTACTTAAATAGAACAGTTCTTACACATCGTTGATTCACATTCTTTATTATTAACTTTCCACTTAAGTCCCCATTTTTTTATTTGCTGGATTATTGGAATGAAATCTTTTGCTGAATCTGTAAGTCTGTATTCTGAAATTATTGGAGAAGTAGAATCATCAACTCTTCTTTCTACCAACCCTTTCTCTTCAAGTTCTTTAAGTCTGTAAGAAAGAATTTTATGGGTTATCCCATTTAATTTTTTTTTAAGCTCATTAAATCTTTTGAAACCATTCTGTCCTTTATGCAATTCAAGAAATATTAACAGAGTCCATTTCTTACCGATTATATCTGCCGTCTTGTATATTGTACAATCCTTCATGGTATACAAAAGGAAACCTACTAGTATTTAAATAAGTATCTTTTTTATACCTATTACAATGGCAAAGAGAAAAATAGTCAAGATTGACGAAGACAAATGTACAGGCTGTGGCCTATGTGTCCCAAACTGTCACGAAGGAGCGCTTCAAATAATAGATAATAAAGCACGTCTAATTTCAGATCTTTTTTGTGATGGGCTTGGTAACTGTTTAGGACATTGTCCAGAAGGAGCTATCGAAATAATCGAACGAGAAGCAGAGGCTTACGACGAAAAGAAAACCATGGAAGAAAATATTGTACCAAAAGGAGAAAATACTATCAAGGCGCACATTAATCACTTAAAAGATCACGGTGCAGATGAATATCTAAAAGAAGCACTTGATTATCTAAAAGAAAAAAATATCAATATTGATATAGAACATGTGGAGGAAAAGAAAATGAAATGCGGTTGTTCAGGATCAAAAGTAATGCAATTTGAAGATAAAGAAGATACTAATGAATATGAGGGAACAAGACCATCAATGCTCAGGCAGTGGCCAGTACAATTACATCTTGTACCACCAACTGCACCATACTTTAAAGGAGCAGATGTTCTTTTAGCAGCAGATTGTGTAGCATATTCTCTTGGGGATTTTCACAAAGAACACTTAATTGGCAAATCTTTAGCAATAGCATGTCCAAAGCTTGATAGTGAACAAGAGATTTACATAGAAAAAATTAAATCATTGATTGATGACTCAGAGATCAACACCTTAACAGTTATGATTATGGAAGTTCCATGTTGTGGA
>CAZYEG010000007.1:0-14728 GCA_964646365.1 uncultured Methanosarcinales archaeon | reverse complement strand
GTTTCATCTACTTTTTTCCAATCAAGTACTCTTGTTGCTCCTGTTCCTTCAGCAGACAAATTTTCACTATATGTTTTATCATTTTTGTATTTTTTTAAGAATAGATGCGTGTTTTCATCTTTATTATTCAATATAAATCCTGAAAGCGTATATTCTGTGTTAGGTTCTACTGCAATAAATTTACTTAGAAATATGATGTTATTATTAGGATTGTTTATCAATAGAGCTTTTTGTCCAGAATGACTTGTTACATTATAATTTTCAAATGCGAGTTCATGATAAGGATTAATTATACTCCACCCTTCAGGAAGTTGATTGAATCTATCAAGTTTTTCGAACCCACCATTCTCAACTAGGTTAATTGAATTCTTTACACCGTCTCTTTGCCATGCTGGAAGTGGTGTTTGATTTGTGATAGCAACTCCGTTATGTTCTATATCTTGAAGGTACTCACTATTTGACCATCCTTCTTCAAATGAGCAGAAGTAGTCACCTTTTACTTGACATCTTCCTTGTGTTGGAGATAGTTCGTTGTCATAGTCTCCGTTGTTATTGCCAGTTGTTTGGGCAAAATTATTTTCATTTGGTATTATTTGACTATTAGCATTTTGTCCAGCAGTTGCTATTTTTTCTGCAATAGAATAATGTGCATCACACCCATAGAATTTACCATCATAATTTACTATTTGCCACTTTTGATCTTTTACATCAATTTGTTTTAGTAGTTCATCAGTTTTTCTGCTGTTTGTTCCTCTGAATGTAACGTTGTAGTATGAAAAATCAATACCCTCCTTAGAGTATCCCAGCCTGTCAACGACAGTTTGATTCCCTGTTGATCCAAGATTGTTAAGGTAGTATGAGTGTGGTAAAGGATAAGCGCAATTAGTGGATTGACACGATTCATTTAATTCTTTGAGATTGTTAACGATAAGGCTTACAGGTTGAACCCTTGTATTATTTTCTACAATTCTTGAATTCCAACACCCACCCATTGTGACACCGTTGGCTGCAAGTATTTGTAGGTCTGGTTGATTTGGATATTCATTGTTTTCATTGTAATATTCGTGAGAATCATCACCACAACAGAGTGTTCCAGTGTAATCAGTGTAACTTAATGCTTCACATGCAGCAAGTGTTGGGAATATTTGGTATAGGTCTCCACCAACTTTTATTGGATCTTTGTCCAGTTCTGGTTCCCAGATGTTATTTGTTTTTCCATCTTGAGCGAAATTGCTACAGTATTTTTTGGGTGAAATAGTTATTGCGTCAATATAATATGTATATAGTGTATTTTGTATGTTTGGCCATTGTCCAAGAACTTTAAATGATATTTTGCTTACATTGGTAAGTTGGTTTACATTGGTGATGTGATTTATGTAATTATTTGGTCCAATGAGATCATGTAATGGTATAATTATGTGATGCCATTTGTTAAGTTCTGTTCCGCTTGTAGAATAATCAATTAAAGGAATAGGGTCATTGTTAATGAAATTATTTCTGCCATTGTTAAAAATTCTCATACCAAGATCAACATTTTTCTTGAAATAAGCGTCGAGTTCTAAATATAATTCTCCATTTTCAATATATTGTGCCCAATTGCTCATGCCTAAAGTACTGGATTTTACTCCAAGATTGTTGTTGTTGTCTGTGTAATAGTCAATCATGATTTCTAAAGCGTATATTCCTTCTGCGACAATGTATGATGCTTCTCCGGCATATATATTATTGCCATCGCTAGCTCCAGCATTGTCTACAGTCCAACCACTACCATATTCTAGATTATCAATGATTGGTGCAATACTTCCAGTATAAGCAGTTTCTCCATATGTGCCAGCATTCCTATTTCTTACATTTCCACTGCCTGTACACTCAAAAAAACTTTCATGATTAAAGAAGTCAAGACATAAATAATCATTTGCCTGTGTTCGTGTTGTGAGACGTTTGGTCTCCATGTTTTCAAGAACACCACCTGATGCCATGTTGTCTAGGAATGAATCTTTGATTTCTTTTGTGAGACTGGATGGCCATCCAGGTAAAGTAGAACAATCAGCGCCGCTGGGACAGTCGTCACCTGCAGCATCACATGCATACCAGCTGTGATTTGTTGAGAAGATATCATAGTCACCATGAGTCATGGTATATACTTGACCTGCACTTCTTCCTTTGTCAAGCCATTGATAGTTTCCGTTTCGGTCTTGTCCGCAGACGTATCTGCCGCCACGTGAATCAACCTTGTCTGCCATTCTGCCAAAGTCTGAATATATGTCATTATCATTAGGGTCGTCGTCACCGCAACAATATTGTAATGATCTACTGTTTAAGTGAAAGTCTGAAGACATTGTTTCGGTACCACTATAGTCACCATTTTCCGATCCATCACTTGCTGCTTTATCACTAGGGACATTAAGCCAAACGGTAGGTGTGTTAAATGTGTCTCCGTTAACAATAGAAGAACATTGCTTTTCAGCATCATGATTTGTTGGATATGATTCATCAGGATTAACATAATAATATTTCATACATATTTCGGTGGGATCGCCGACTTCATTACTGCAGTCGCCCTTGAGTTTTATACAGGCGCTATATTTACCATCATCTTCACATTCTGACATTAATTTATTATGATTTTCAACATCTACACAATTCATTTGTTCGCCGTAGTTGAATCTTGCGCTATCTGCCCTAGTTCCTTGACTTCTTGCAGCACTTTCACTTCCCATAACAGTTGTACCATTAGCATCTTCAATCCACATAAAAAATGATGGTGCTTTTCCTTCAAGTTTACTGTCACAGGTTATTATGCTTCCACCACCACCGATGTAATTAGTCTTGGTTCCACAAGTATTACTACTACTGTATAATTTAAGTTGGTGACTAGGTTTACACACAAAACAATCTCCTCCGCAGCTTGTAGCGATTATAATATTTGGCAATAAAACTAGTGCCATGAAGAGTGTGATTGCCAAAACTATGGTCCTATTTCTCATTTTACCTCTTTTTTTCACTAGTTTTATTCTTTTCAGATATTGCCTCATTAATGTATTCAATTAGAGTTTTATTAAGTAGAAGAGCGTTTAATTTAGCTTTTTTATGTGTTTCTTCTTCGATCTCAATGTTAATCCGTGTCATGTTAAGTTAATTAAATTACATATGCTATATTAATAATGGAACTTATTAAAGTAATTTTAATAAGTATATTTATGTAACTTATGATTTCTTTTACATATAAATGTTTCGGTCCATAGAACAAAACCTTTTTATCATATCTATTATTATAATTGTATTGGGGATCATATGCGTGTATTAATTATTAGTCTAGAGTTCTTTCCAGTGGAGAATGGAATAACAATCTCTTTAGATAGAATTTCAAAAAATCTTGCTAAGCTAGGGCATGAGATACATATTCTTACATTTGGTAAAGTAGGTGATAATAAACTGTTTAATTCTAAGACTAATATATTGTCAGATAAAAAGTCAGAGAATCTTTTTGTTTATAGAATTTCTCCTTTTTCAGGAAATGTACAATACACTTCTCCACAGGAGCTTCAGGATATGGTGTTTTATGGTCAGATGTTGGATAAGAAACACGATTTTGATGTTATTCACGGGTTTAGATTAACTCCTGCGGGATATATAGCTACACTTTTAGGTAAATTGCTTGGGAAAAAAACAGTAGTTTCTGTTAGAGGAAATGATATTGGTCGAAATGTGTATGATATAAATTTATTTGCTATGAATAAATATGTTATAGAGAATGCCGATAGATTGACTTTTGTTGCATCTGATCTTATGGATTTAGCGAATGCTGGTGTGCCGCTTGGAGGTAGAGGGCGAGTTATCAATAATTCTTTTGATGTTTCAAAGTATGTATATTTAGAAGATTTACCAAAATTGAATTTGAAAGGAAGAGTTATTGGAACCTCTGGTATAATTAGACGAAAGAAAGGATTTGTGTATATGATTGAAGCCTTCGCAAAATATTCTGAGAAGAATGAAGCAACGTTTTTTCTTGTTGGTGATTTTCGAGCAGAAGAGAAAGAGTACTATGAAGGTTTGCTTGAAAAATATAAAATTAAATCTAAATTTGTTAAAACAGGAGTGATTAATCACAAAAATGTCTTGAATTATATGAAATATCTTGATGTATTTTTGTTGCCTTCACTTTCAGAAGGGTGCGCGAACTCAATGCTTGAAGCCATGTATCTAAAAAAGCCGATTATTGCAACAGATTTAGGTGGAGCAAAGGATATATTGGTTGATGGTGAGAGTGGACTAATGGTTTCTGCTAGAAATTCAGAAGAGATATATGATGCGCTTTTGAAAGTTGACATATTTGGAAATGATATTGTTAAGAATGCTTTTGAGAAGATAACAGTTGATTTAGCTCCAGAGAAAGAGACAAAAGCATTTGTTGATGTTTATGGGGTATTGGTGAAGTAATAGCATGGGAGATGTAAAAGAAGTTTTTGATTTGTACGGTTATGATTTAGATAGTCATGAGAATGCATATTATAGTGAGGGTGACTTTGAAGAAACTGTTAGACAAATATGCCACATGAATAAGTGTAAATTAAAGGTTAATTTAATTATTAATTATCGAAATATTGATTATTTGAATAAGATGCTAGTTTTTGTTAAGGAGTTAAATATTCAAAATATTGAGATAAAATATTATTCTTTGATAAATCGGTCGTTCAAAACTCTTGATGAGTCACGTCTAATATCAAATGTATTATCTAGAATTAGAAATGCTACCAGATTATTAATGATGGTTGGAATAAATGTAATTATTGGAGATGAAAACCCATTAAAAACATTTGTTTTACTTAATGACAATAATTTATGGCTTGATTTTTTTACGGAAGATATTGAGACAAGTAGTGAACCAATTGCCATGCTTAGGAAGATGCTTTTAATGATTGATAAAAACAATGATATCAGGATTCGTATTTTTTTAAATAATAGTAATTATGATATTCTAAGTGGATTTGATAAAATATTTCAATATATAAAAAGTTATAATTTTGTTTTTCATTTTGATAATTTTATCTTGTCTGATAATTATATTGTTGCTAAAAAAACGATGAATCAAATTTTAAGCTATTTGAATATATTGAGAGAAAAAGAATATTCATTTACCATATCAAGTAATGGTTCTATTGGTGATGCATTGAAGGAAGATTGTGCTGTTGAGATTATTTCTAGGTGTAGGGATGATAATAAGTCGATTAATAAGATGGAGTATCGACAGAGAAAAACCAGACTATCTTCGTATCCACGGTTTGTTTTTCTTGAGTTGACAAGAAATTGTAACTGTAGATGCATTATGTGTGAACATTCAAAAATGTATAAGCATAATGACAAAAAATTGAATATGCCACTCTTCGCCTATAAAAAGATTGCAGATCAGATATTTCCATACGTTGAAGTCGTTGATATGCGTGGTTTTGGTGAGAGTTTGCTTCATCCAGATTTTGTTGAGATGGTAAAATATGGTAGCAAGTATGGCGTTAAGTATAGAATAATAACTAATCTAAATGTAGACAAAAAAGATTATCTTGATGTTATGATTGAAAATGATTTTCTAATAATTTGTTCTTTGGATGGCCACACAAAAGAACTTTTTGAATCTATAAGGCGAGACTCTGATTTTGAGTTAATTAGCAAAAATGCCAGATATATTACACAAAGGACAGGTAATGCGCTTGTAAGCTGTGCACTTATACCAAAGAACAGAAAATATGTTTTGGATATTGTAAAATTTTGTGAAAGTCTAGGATTTAAAAGAATTGGTTTTAATATGGATATGAGGATGTATTTGAAAAAGAATATGTTGATGGAAGTTGTGCAGCAAATGAAGGATGTATTGAAATATGCAAAAAAAAGAGGGCTGAAAATAGATTCTAATTTTGAACATTCGTATATTAAAGATCCACATTCTATAAAAAAACAGATATCGTTATGTCCTAAGCCATGGGATATTTTGTATATTGCCTATAATGGTCTACTCGGTCCGTGTGATTGTCGTTTTGATGAGCAATGGTTTCTTGGTGATCTTGCAAGAAACAATTTTAAAGAAATATGGAATAATCGTAACTTCGTGCTTTTTAGAAATATGATAATAAACAATGAAATCAACCATTGTAAAGAATGTAATTTAAAATTTTTTTATTAATTAAGGGATAATATGAATAAAAACAACAAAAATAGTGTTTTTGATCTGTACGGTTATGATTTAGATAGTCATGAGAATGCATATTATAGTGAGGGCGACTTTGAAGAAACTGTTAGACAAATAAAAAAAATAGAAAAAAATAATTTAAAAGTGAATATTCACCTAAATTACATGAATATAGATTATATTGACAGAATGCTTTCTTTGGTTTATGAATTAGGAGTAAATGAAATAGAATTTTATTATTATTCATTAAAAAATAGATCAAAAATTTATATTTTTGATAAACCATTTTATAATTTTTGTAAGCAAAAAATTCTTATAGCTGTTAATCAAGCAAAAAAAAGAAAAATTAATGTGATTTGTTCGAAAGAAAATCCATTAATTAAAATATTGGATATATATTCAAATTATGTTTCTGGATATCAATTAGAGAAAAGAACAAAGGAGCAAAATAGGATTATAAATGAGCAAGAAATAGGTGGTGATTATGTTTCTTCATATCCTACAAAAATCTTTTTGGAACTTACACGTAATTGCAATTGTTCTTGTGTTATGTGTGGCAGATCAACATCGGCTTTTAATAGACAAAATAAAAATTATGACATGCCGTTTTCTCTTTTTAAAAAGGTGGCAGATACACTGTTTCCATATGCAGATATGGTGGATTTTAGGGGTTTTGGAGAAAGTTTGATTTATCCACACTTTAAAAAAGTGGTAGAATATTCAAAAAAACATTCTTTTACTTCGCAAATTATTACAAATTTGAATATATCAGATAAAACAATTTTAGATGTTCTTATTGATAATAAATTTGATATAATAGTTTCTTTTGATGGACATGAAAAAAAATTGTTTGAATCGATAAGGAGAGGATCAAACTTTGAAAGAATATGTGAAAATATAAGATATCTAACAAAAAAAATAGATGTAGAATTAAATACAGTTATTACGGATTTGAATTATAAACACACATTTGATATTGTTAAAAAAGGAAAAGAGCTTGGTGTAAAGGAAATATCGCTTACTCCAGATAGGAATTATTCAAAAATAGAGAGTTCTGTTGATGTGATTAATAAGCAAATTTCTATCTCAAAAGAATTTGCGAAAAAACATTCCATTGAGTTAAATGAAAGTTTTTCCAGTTCAACGGGGCAAGTTGTATCTGATAAAATTTGTGATCGATCATGGACACAGGTGTATATTACATATAATGGTCTTGTTGGTCCATGCGATCACAGGTTAAATCCACCTTTGGTTTTTGGTGATCTTGCAAAAAATTCATTTGAGAATATTTGGAATAATAATTTGTTTTATGCGTTTAGAAAGCTTATGACAAAAAATGAAGTGTGCAAATGGTGCCATGAAAATCCATTTTATCTAAAATGAAAATACTTATTTGGGTGCAGAGCGGGTTTGGGATAGGTCATCTAGTAATGGCTGCCAAATACGCAAGGAAAAGAATTGATGACGATGTTTTGATAGTTTATGGTGGTGTACCATATGGGGATTATGATTTTTCTGATTTGAAAATAAAAAGAATACCAACACTTGTTGATTCTGAAGATAGAAAAGAAGTTGTTTCTATAGATGGTGATGTAGAAGATGTTAAGAAGCAACGGAAGGATGAATTGAAGAATATTTGTGATGATTTTAAACCAGATGAATTGATTACAGAGCATTTCCCTTTTGGTAGATTCCATTTTAGGGATGAGGTAAATTGGCTTGTGGGTTATGTCAAGCAAAGTTATAATACTAAAGTTTTGTGTCTTCTTAGAGATTTTATAGGAAGATCTGATGATGAGTTTGAAAAAAGAGTGATTTCTGATCTAAAGAACTATGATAAGATATATGTTGCATCTGATGGTAAAACTTTTGATTTTAAGGATGAATTTAGTTTTGTTTCTGATGTAGAGTATATTGGTTATCTATTTGATAAAAAGTCTTCTAACAAGGGAAAAGATGTTTTAGTAACTCTTGGTGGTGGAGTTGGCAGTAAAGAAAATTTAGAAAAAATAATTCATTGTGCAAAACTGATTGATAAGAAGTTTATTATTTCTACAGGCAGCAATATGATTGATGCAGATTTTGATTCTTTGAAATCTTTATGTAAAGAGAATATTGAGTTGTATAAATTTGTTAATATGGATGAAATGTTGGGAAAATGTGGTTACTTTATTACAACTGCTGGATATAATTCCTGTGTAGATGCATGTTTTTCTGGACTCAATACCCAACTTATTGCAGATGTGAATAATAATGAGCAGTTGAAACGAGCTGAGCGTTTTTCAGAAGTTTATGATATGAGTTATGTCTGTTCAGATGTTCCAAATGAAGAGATGTTGCGCAGGATTAAGAATTTTATTTTGAGGACTGAGATGTTTGATAGTTATGATACGATAAAGGAACAAATAATTGAAGACTTAAAGGATCCAATAGTTGAGACTTTAGAAACGAATAAGGATGTTAAGGTTTCGGTGGTAATTCCTTTTGGTTGTCGGGTGGAGCATCTAAAGAACACATTACAATCTTTATCGAACCAGAGTCTTTCAAAAAAGGAGTATGAAGTGATTGTGGTAGATGATGATAGCGGTGAGAATGTAAAAAATGTTTTTTCGAAATTGGGTGTAAATTATTCTTATATTAAGTATAAACGTTCTCAGTATGAAAGTGAATTTCCTATTAGGCGATCTGGGCAAATAAGAAATAAGGGTGCAGAAAAGGCGAATGGAGAAATATTGGTGTTTTTGGATTCTGATATGATTGTTGAAAAGGATTTTTTAGAGAAGCACCTGAAACAACAGGGGGAATCTTCATTAGTTGTTCTTGGTAAGCGTTCTAATGATGAGCGAGATAAGTATTTTGAAGTTTTTGATAGTCTCGATGATATTCCTAATCCATGGCACTTGCTTTACAGTCATAATTTTTCTGTTGGAAAGAAAGATTTTTTTTCTGTTGGAGGTTTCTCGAATGATTTTATTTATTGGGGAAGTGAAGATGAAGAGCTTGGGTATAAGTTATTTAAGAAAAGTATGAAGTTTATGTTTGATGAGAGTTTAATGGCACAACATCAAGAACACCCACATGAAATATCTTCTGAGTTGAAAAGAAAATGGGCGTCAATGTACAATTATAAGATATTTTATGAGAAGTATAATGATTCAGCAATAAAAGATAGTTTCTATACGAATTTTGAAAGTGCAAGATTATCAATTTTTGACAAATGTAATAATAATTGTAATTTTTGTGAAAGTTTGGGAGGGAAGGGAAAGTCTGTACCGATTGAACAAATTAAAAAAGAGATTGATTTTGCTGAGAGAGCAGGAATTTATGTTACACTCTGTGGTGGAGAGCCTGCAATGCATCCAAAGTTCTTTGAGATTCTCGAGTATGCAAATCAGAAAGGCGTTAAGGTAAAACTTGTGACAAATGGGAGAATGTTTTCTTATATGTCCTTTGCTAGAAGAGTATTTGAATCTGTAAATCGATTTGAGATTTCGGTGTTTGGGCTTTTGTTTGAACATAATAATATTACTAAAGTTCCAGGGAGTTATGAACAGATGCAGAAGGGAGTTAAAACCATATTGTCGTTGAATGGGAGAATCTCTTTTGAATTTATTTTGAATGGAGATAGTGTTGTAGGTTTTGAAGAGATGTATAATGTTTTTTCAAAGTCTACACAAAATCCGATTAAAGTTAGATATTATCCTTTTGATTTTAATGGATATTTCAATCATAATAATTTTTTTGTAAATAGGAAGAAAATACTGGAATTTGCATCTGGTAAAAATATTAGATTGAAAAGTCCGCTTTTTAATTGTTATCAGTTTGATAGAAGTGAAAAACAAGCACGAGAATGTGTTAAATGTGAGATAAGAAATATTTGTGGTTCTAGTCCAACTTTTATGACTGAGAAAATAGTCTTTTTTAGGGACGATGATGGTTGTAAAATGACTGAAAGGATGAAAAAACTTCTTGATATGTTTATTAGTGAGAAACTCCCAATTGATTTGGCAGTTGTTCCGTCACAACTTGAAGAGCAGTTTGTAAATTTTGTTTTAAAAAATAGAGAGGAAGGTATAAGATTTCATCAACATGGGTTTGATCATACTAATCATGGTATTGATGAGAAGTATGAATTTGGTGAGAGTCGCTTTTATGATGATCAAATTGATGATATAAAGAAAGGACAAGAGTTGATGAAAATGCATTTTGGTGATAAATGTGATAATATTTTTACTCCACCGTATCATGGTTATAATAAAGACACCTTAAAGGCATTAAGAGAGGTGGGGTTTGAATTTTTTTCTGTTAATAAAAGACGAGGTCGTACAAGTATGAAACAGATTCCGGTCAATGTTGACCTGATGAATTGGGACGATCCTTATTCTTTTAGAGATATGAATGATATTGAAGAAGAGATTGATGCTGCGCTGAATGATAATAAGGTAGTGGGTGTTTTGCTTCACCATGAGTGGTTTTCTGGAGAGGACTTTGAAAAAGTTAAATTAATAATTCAGAAGTTGAAGAAAATTAATGGAGTAAAATTTGTTAATATGGTGGACGCTGTTGAAAAGATTTGATATTGTTGTGGATAGAGATAATTTTCAAAGTTTGGTTGATGTGGTTGCGAGTATTGATACAAGTGTTTATGATTCTGTTTGTTTTGTTCTTCCTGAACCACAAAGAGGACAAATTCTTGATGATTTTGATAAAAAGTATCTAAAAGTTCCAGAAGTTTGGAAAAGTATTGATGAAGCTGTGCAAAAAGCTGGAGTATTGGGGTTGAATGTTGTAAGTAATGATAAACCGTTTAATTATATGAAACCAAATTGGTTGCTTGATGGATTTGATTCTGTTGAGCCGAGTTTTGTTGTTAAAAAATTTGATGTTAAACCAAAGATTTCTGTAATAATTCCTACAGCTAATAGGTATAAGCATTTGAGAAAGACTTTATTATCTCTTTTTGATCAGACAATTTCTAAAGAGGATTATGAAATTGTAGTGGTTGATGATGATTCTGATGATAATACGTTGGATATGATTAAATCGCTTGATATTCCAGTGAATTTTAAATAAATTTTCTGGGGCATAAAAGAAAAATTTGTCGCAGGTGAGCCGATGAATAGAGTTGGGCCCGTGCGTAACTTAGGTGTGAAGTGGGCTGATGCTGAAGTAGTATTGTTTGTCGACTGTGATGTTTGTGTCTGTCCCGAGCTTGTTTCTGAGCATCTTAAAACAAGGACGGATTCAAAAGATGTTGTCATAGGCCTATACCCAAAAGAAGATACCCATTATGATCCCAGAGAAGGGTATCTTCAGGTCTGTGATGATGATCCTATGAAGCTTGCCATACCTTGGCTGATGGCCTTTGAAGGAAATATTTCTCTTGATCGTGAAAAGTATATTTCCAATTCAGGTTTTTCTTCAGATTTTGTTTATTGGGGTTTTGAAGGTGATGAATTTGCTTTACGTTTGCTTCGGAAAGGTTTTGTAATTAAACTGAATCGAAAAGCAATGGGTTGGCATCAACATCATGAGCATGAGAATATCGATTATGAAACTGCTCAGCGTGGCCATAAGTATAATGCGGAAGTGTTTTACAAAAAGCACCCATTTCGAGAAGTCTATCTCCGGTTTTGGCCAGGGTTTATGAAAGATGAGTCCGAGGGGGAAGGCCTTGAATCTGATTTTGCTAATGAGAATAAAATTGTTCAAGAAAGTGTTTCTGTAAAAATAGATGACAGAAATTGTAAAATAAATATTAATGATTCATGTAACAATAAATGTATATTTTGTGATATACTTAAGAAAAAACCAGAGAATGTTGTCTCGATTGATGATATTAAAAAAGCTATAAAAGAGAATAAAGATAAAAAAATTGTTCTTCGTGGAAGTGAGCCGACACTTAGAAAAGATTTTCCTGAGATTTTAAGAATTTTAAGAGAAAGTGGTACGGAATCAGAGCTTGTTACTAATGCAAGGATATTTGCCGTTGATAAGTATGCTGAAATGATAACTGACGTGATAAAGAATTATCTTATTACACTGTATTCTGCAGATCCAAAAGTACATGACTCAATTACTCAAGTAAAAGGAAGTTTTGAACAGACGTTGCAAGGAATAATTAATATGAAAAAATATGGTGTGGGCATTGCTGGTACAATTGTTTTATGTGAGAAAAATTACTTGGGAGTTTCAGAGTTACTGTCTTTACTAAAGAAGTTAGGGATAAATAGTGTTAATGTCGTGATTGTAAGAGCGTTTCTTGATGAGACTTTTGGTTTGTCAAAGTATTTTAAACATATTTTAGATGCACTCGTTAAGGAGAAAGATAATTTCAAGTTTAGGTTGAAATATGATTTTTTCGAGTGTATTCCGCATGAATATAGGTATGATCTTGGAAGATTGCTTTCTCGAGAGTATGTAACAAAGGATTTTGAGGTAAGAAACATTGTACATTGTCAGTTTTGTCCGAATATCAAAGTGTGTAAAGGGAAATTTGATTTTCTTGGAGGTGGTAGATGATGGATGTCTTATTTGTTAATCCAAGTTATCAACCTCATTGGTCAAAATGTGAACCCACTGGACTTCTTACACTTTCTTCAGTTCTAAAAAAAGAAGGGTATACTACTGGGTTACTTGATTTTAATTTAGATGGAGTAGATCTGGAAAGATTAAGAGAAGTGGTTGAGAAAGGTAATCCACTTGCGGTATGTATCGGGATTCTTACACGTAATTGTGAAAGAGGATATAATATTGGAAGATATGTGAAGAAGAAATTTCCAAATATTGCAGTTGTGTATGGTGGTGTTCATGCAACTTTTTTACCAGAGGAATCATTTGTCGATGGGAGAGCTGATTTTGTACTTGTAGGAGAGGCTGAGATAAGTCTTCCTCAGTTGGTTGGTAAGTTAAATGTTGGTGATAATAATTATTCAGATATTTTTGGGATTGTTTACAAGAAGGAAGGTAAGATTGTTAATACGGGGCCTGCCAAGATTATTGAGAATCTAGACGACGTTCCACTTCCTGATTATGACCTTATTGATTTTAAGGATTACAATACAACAATACACGATTTAGATGAGAGCGAACCGGCAGTACATATTATGACTTCTAGAGGTTGTCCAGGTAATTGTACGTATTGTGCAAGTCCAGCACTTTATGGACGACGTGTACGTTTCAGAAGCCCGGAGAATATTGTTGCGGAGATAGAGTTGTTAGTTAATAGGTATGGTGTTCGTAAAATACATTTTCATGATGATAATTTTGTTTTACTTCCTGATCGACTTAAGAAAATGTGTGAACTTTTGATTGAGAAGAAATTGGGTGTGGCATGGGTTGCTCTTGCAAGAGTTGATACGATTGTAAAGCATGCTGAAATTCTTGGGATAATGAAAAAGGCAGGTTGCAACTCTCTTGAGATTGGTGTTGAGAGTTCGGATGCATCTGTGTTAAGTGAGTTGAACAAAGGAACAGGTATGACAGATATAAAGATGGCAAATAAATTGATCAAAGAGGCAGGTATTAAGCCACATTATTTGATGATGTGTTTTACTCCAGGTGAGACTGTTGATACGCCATATAATTCTGCAAAGATGCTTTATGAGTTAAAGTATGGGGATGTTGATTCAGAGGTGTTGCCAGTACACTCGTTTGAAACTGAGGAAGTGATGTCACATCTTATGAGAGTCTCTCCAGGGTGTGACCTTTGGAAGCATCGTGACGAGAAAGGTATGAATCTGGCTACGATTTGGGAAGATCATTATGAAGAGAGGCATAATTTTATTCCGTTTACTATGCTTAATGATGTGCCGATGCGTACGGGGCTTTTTGATGCACCGTTTAAGACTTTGCTTGATTACAAACCATTGATTGATTATTATCGGATGAGTGTTTTTTATTGTTCTGTAAGTACTGCGTTTAAATTTACGCGAGGTCCAGAACCATTTTTACATTTTTTGAATAGTGTATATGTTTATGTTGATGGAAAAAGATCTGTTAAAGAGATATATGAAGCGTTTCATGAGGATGACTTTTTTATAACAATAGAGGATGTTGTTGTTGCTATATCGTATTTGAGTATTATTAGATTGATTAAAAGTAAGAGAAAAGAACACTGGTCACAAAATCTATATGTTTTTGATAGTAATAAGCAACAATATTTGGATTTTTTTGATACAAAAAATAATAACCCATCAATTCTTCCTACATTAGTTGAAATAGATATTACAAATAAATGCAATCTCAACTGTATTATGTGTGGATATAAAGAAGATGGAATTAGGTTGCAGCAAGACTTGTTGGACACTAACACTATGAAAGATATATTGGGGCAATTATCAGAGTTGAAAATTTTTTATGTTGTTTTTAAGGGTGGTGAACCAACCTTACGTAAAGATTTATTTGAGATAGTTAGATTTTGTGATGAAATTGGAATTGTCGGAGGTATTATAACTAATGGTTATGATCTCAACAAAGAATTATATGATTTTATAATAAAGAAAGATTGGAAAGTTCATGTTTCTTTAGACGGCAGTACTTCTGAAA
>CAZYEG010000006.1:0-14778 GCA_964646365.1 uncultured Methanosarcinales archaeon | reverse complement strand
TCTGTAGCACAGGTGAGACTGTAGCAACAGGAGGAACAACAGGGGCAGCACCAGAAGCAACAACAGACACCCAAACAGCAACAACCCAACAAACAACCACTACAGAAGCGACAGCAACAACACAAAAAGCCGCAGAAGAAAAACAGTCCGAACCAACAACCGAATCACCTGGCGCAATAAGAACACAAGAATTCGTAGTAGACCAGCTTCTTACAAACTCCCTAAAGCTTACAAGAAAAGCAGAAGTTCAAGGAGGAATTACAAAAATAACAGAAATAGTCAAGAACCTTGACATCTTCGAAAGAAACATAGAATTAACGACAACCATCCCAAAAGAGATTGAATCAAATGCATCAAACCTAAAATCAATCACACCATTCAACATAATAGAAGAAGATCCAATCATCAGCTATAATGCATCAATCCCAAGCTATAAAGCAACTTATTTCATGTACGCTTTAAACAAAGAGTTAACAAAAGAAGAAATATCTCAAATCTTAACAACTCAAACAATTGACGAAGAAGAAACAATTATTCTAAAAGAAGAATTAGAAAAGAAAATAGAAGAAACAAAAGAAGTAGTTGACATCACCCAGACTTACAAAATAGAAAACAACAAAACAACATTCACAATAAACATTGACATTAACGAATCAGCTACTTTAACAAACGTATCTGTTTTCCAAGAAATACCAAAATGCCTTGTAGAAATCATTAACGATCAGATGATTGAGGCAGAAAACTCAGAGTTTGAAATTATCAACGCAGACCCATTGCTAGTATGGCATTTCGACAGCATTCTCGACGCAAAGAAGATTCAATTCACAATCAACGCAGTATCAGATGAGAACTGTACAAACCAAGTTTCCGCAATGGCAGTTGCAAAAGACATAATTATAGCAACACAAGAGATCAATCACACTAAAGTTCTTCTAGCAACTTCAATCATTCCAATTATTGCCCTTATCTTAATAATTTTTGGAATCATCACAAGCAAAATAGAACACGAAGATGATGAAGTAAATAAATTAACCAATTACATACGTCATCATTATAAGCATGGTTTCAAAAAATTCGAGCTTAGAGAAAAACTCATAAAAGAAGGTTATGACGAAGACGTTGTTGAACAATGCATCAACCTTCATACCAAATCCAAACTACATTATTGGATACATCGTTTAGAAATTGGATTTGACGAATTAATTCTTTTCACTTTAATTATTTTAAACCTTTTAGATTTTACAGAATTTTTACCAGGAGATTATGATTATATCAAGAAGATAATATCATGGGTTCTCTTAGCCTACTTACTTTTCAATGCATCCATTTCAAAGATTCTTTTCGGACAAGAAAGAAAATTATTAGACGGGGCATTAATTTTAGCATTTTTCTCGCTAACTTTCAAAAACATAATACGTTTTGCAAAAGTTGCATGGAACGAGTCAGACTTCACATACCACTTATACAGCTATCTAATCAATAACAATGTTATTTTTGAGAAATACCTTTTTATTGTAGGAATTATTGCTTTACTCCTAATCTCAGTATACATCACTCTAAGAATAAAAATACAACCACCATCTTTCCTATCGACATTACACGTATCTCCAGATATACCATATAATCCAATAAAATTAATATGGAGATTTATTGTGATCCACCTAACACTCATCATGTTTTTTGTAATAATATTTAACCTAATGATGGAGTGGTTAGCAATAGCTGTAGACGCACTAATCTTAGTAATAACATTAATTATAATGATTGCCATGATTATTAAGCATCATAAGAAATTTACAGCAGGCAAGTTCATGGAGGAGACATCCTCAGTTGCAGAGAAATTCTATGAAAAATTCATAGACCTCTTCCATTATAAGAAAACAATATATCTTGGAATTTCAGGAATGCTTATACTTCACGCTTTAACAGAGGTAGGAAACTTTGTTATACCTTATTTCATTGGTGTACACGACGCAATTTATTTTGGTAATTTTGGAGCAGGCCACATGCCACTATTCTCTATTAAGAGCCAATCTCTATTTGCATTACAGACGGCAGGATTCCCAATTTTAACAAAGATATCTGTTGCAGCGGTATACACCTTAAATCTACTTGCACTACTATTACTTTTCCTATTGCCAGCCTTTGTCTGGTACAACTATTTTAAACATAGAAAATTACCAATAAACGAAGTCCCACATTTTATGTTTTCAAAAAACAAACAATTATCTTCAATTGTCTTTGGAATATTTACGGCAGGAATATCAATGTTCCTATTCAGACCAGTATTTAGTATGAAGTCTTTACTTGGAGGAGGAAACCTAGCAGGCGTTGACATCTTAACACAAGAAATAGTTTTAGATATGCTTCCATTATTTATTGGTATTAGTGTATTAATAGGAGTTACGGGATACATTGTTTCTTTATATCGTCAAAGAACAATCAATAACATACTTTTACCAATATCATATGTATTCTTTGCATACTACATTTTCGTTTTTGCACAATCAATCCTATTATACAATCTTACTCAGTTTACAATATTATTAACCAGTAACTTGACCATTGCAATATACTCATTAATATTTGCAATAATATCAATCTCTTTACTATATACGGCAGGTCTTGCAATTACGACATATCTCTATCTTCCACATAAGCATAAAGAGATAATGAGAAATATCCCAATTGTTGGAAAGCTTTTCGTACATCACGAAAGACACCATATCCATTTCCACCACAGCCACAACGACAGTAAACATGATTCAAAAGTAAAGACTCTAGAAAAAACAATAATTAAAGGACTTGACTCAGGACATGAATTATTCCTAATAGTAGAGCATCTTACGGATCACCATTGGCCTGTAGAACTCATAGAAGAAGCAATCAAGGATTTAAAACACGACAAACTATTCTCTGACGAAGTAAAGCACATAATCCACCATCATCATAATAAGGCAAAAATACATTTGTTAGCAAATTATATTAAAAAAATGTATAAGGGCCATAGCACCTCAGATATAGTTGACGACGTATTAAAGCATGAATGGACCGAAGACGATGTTGTTTTGGCATTCAAGGAGTTAAAAGGCAAAATCAAGATACGTCCAGAGGACAAGGAGATGTTCAAATACATGTATATAGTAAAGTAGAAGCATTTATATAGTGTATTACATTTTTATAACATATGTTACAAAAAAGTAGCACATGGAAGGTTGCAGAGTTTTTTTTTATAAATCCAACACAAAAAACATATCTTATGGATATTAGTAGAAGAACAAAATTAGCACATACCTCTGTCAAAAGCAATCTTAATAAATTAATTAAGTCAGATATTATAGTTCAGTCCATAGAAAAAAGAGGGAATAGAGAATTTCCTACTTTTAGGGCAAATCTTAATAATTCCAAATTCAGAATACAAAAAAGAATATTTAATATTGCCAAAATTCTAGATTCTCATTTAATCAATTATATTGAAGATAAATTAATGCCAAATTGCTTAGTTCTTTTTGGTAGCTATAGCCGCGGAGAAGATATAGAGGGAAGTGATATAGATATTTTTTTAGAATGTAAAAAGGAAGATATTAACTTAAAAAAATTTGAAAAATTATTATCACGTAAAATAGAGCTTCATTTTAACGAAGATTTTACAACTTTCCCAAAGGAATTAAAAAACAATATTGCTAATGGTTTTGTTTTGTCAGGATTTTTGGAGGTTCTAAAGTGATAATAAAAATATCACCAGACAAACAAAAATCACAAGCCCTTGTCAAGATGGCTCAAATTACCTTAGATAGATTAAGTGAGACTAATACTCAGAAATATCCAACCAATACATTAACAGATTATTATGATATTGCACACAAATTAATGGAAGCAATATTGTTAAAAGATGGATTTAAAACAAGCGGAGAAGGTGCCCATAAAGAACTTATTGATTTTATTTCAGAACAACATGATTTATCAGAACAAAATAAGATATTTCTTCAACAGATAAGGAGTTATAGAAATAGAACATCATACGAAGGTTTTTGCATAAATAAAAATTATATAATTAAAAATGAGATAAAAATTCAAGAGATTATAGAAAAGTTCTTTACCATTTTATCTCGAGAATAATAAAAAAGTTTATAAATGAGGAGGCATTTACAATGGTCATGAATACAGCTAAGAATACCGGATCATGGGATTTTTTTAGCTACAGCTTCTTTTTTTATTTTTGAGCGTCGGCACCCTCATTTTTGGGATCGAACCGACCACGGTTGAAAGCTTCTCGCTTTCTAGAAATATATATTTATTTTGGAGGAAAATAAAATGACTTTAGAAAAACTTAGAAACGAAATTGACAAGATAAACAGCCAGATTCTCAAGCTGCTGAAGCAGAGAGAAGAAATCGGCATATATCTTGCAATGAATAAAAGAAAGATGGGTCTTCCGTTAAAGGATGACGAAAGAGAAAAAAACATGCTAGCAGGTCTTAAGGCTAAGGCTAAAGACATGGGGCTTAGTGAAAGCTATATAGAAAATTTATTTCAAGTAATAATAGAGGAAACTCTAAGAGTGGAGGAAGAACAATGATAATCGTATTAAAAGCAGGTTCAACAGAAGCAGATATTGCAACCGTAGAGAAGAAAGTAGTAGAAGCAGGACTAAAAGTTCAAAAAAGTCTAGGCTCAGAAAGAATTGTACTAGGTGTACTTGGTAACGAGAGAAAGCTAAACAAAAAACAAATTCTCGCTATCGATTGCGTAGAAAACATCATGCCAGTCTTAAAACCATACAAGCTTGTTTCAAGAGAGTTCAAGAAAGAAGATACAATAATTGACGTTTGCGGTGTAAAAATTGGCGGCAAAGAGATTGTTGTAATGGCAGGACCTTGCGCAGTAGAAAATCAAAAGACACAGTCAGAAGTTGCAGCAATTGTTAAAGATGCTGGAGCAAAGATTATGAGAGGCGGAGCATTCAAGCCAAGAACTTCACCATATGACTTCCAAGGAATGAAAGAAGAAGGATTAAAAATTCTGAAACAAGCAAAAGAAGAAACAGGCATGCCTATTATTACAGAAGTTATGGATGTTGCTAATGTAGAACTTGTAGCAAAATATGCTGACATTCTTCAGATTGGTGCAAGAAACATGCAGAATTTTGATTTGTTAAAAGCAGTTGGAAAACAAAGTAAGCCAGTAATGCTTAAACGTGGTATGAGCGCAACACTAAAAGAATTTCTTATGTGCGCAGAGTACATCATGAGTGAAGGTAATCAAAATGTAATTTTGTGCGAAAGAGGAATAAGAACATTCTGTACTTACACAAGAAATACACTTGACCTAAACATAATTCCAATGCTTAAGAAAGAGACACATCTACCAGTTATTGTAGATCCATCTCACGCAACAGGGGTCAGAGATTTAGTAACACCTTTATCACTTGCATCCATTGCAGCAGGAGCAGACGGATTAATTATCGAATCTCACAATTGCCCAGAATGTGCAATGTGTGATGGAGCACAATCGCTTTTACCAGATCAGTTTAAAGACATGATGGGAAAAGTAAAACTAGTTGCAGAGGCTGTTGGGAGAACATTATGAGAATATATTTAGCAAGACATGGACAGACGGAGTGGAACGTCATTGATCGTAAGCAAGGTAGACTTGATTCTCCTCTTACAGAAAAAGGCAAAATGTCTGCCATGAACAATGCTAATGTTCTCAAAAATAAGAACATAAAAAAAATATTTTGTAGTCCAATGGGAAGAGCAAAAGATACGGCAGAGATTATTGGTGACATATTACAAATTAAACCAATAATAGTTGACGGATTGAAAGAATATGATTATGGTAAATGGTCAGGTCTAACTAATGATAAAATTAAAAGCCAGTTCCCAACAGATTATAAAAATAGAAAACTTGACAAATACACTACTCCGGCAACTGGCGGTGAAAGTTATATCAGTGTTCAAGAGAGAAGCGAGAAAGTAATCAATAAATTAATAAATGAAAACGACGACGATCTCCTTATAGTATCTCACGAAATGATAGGACGAACTATCGTTGCAAATCTAATTGGGCTTTCCCCGGAAGAATTGTTATCCGTCAGTCATTCACACGATGTGATATTCATGTTTAATACGGAAAATAAAAACATGAGTTATCTTAAAAACAACATTGAGAAAGAAGGGTATATTGTAAAATGAAAACCATCCATGTTAATATCAAAAACAATGAATATGACGTAAATATAGGAGTAGATATTCTAAAAGATATAGGCTCATTAGTAAAAGACATATCAAAGACGTTTGTTATTATAACAGACGACAACACGGACAAACTTTACGCAAAAACAGTTGAAGATAGTCTAAAGAAAGAAAACCTTACTGTTCATAAGATTTCTTTTCCACATGGAGAAAAGAATAAGACCAGAAAGACCAAAGAAAAAATCGAAGACGAATTAATAAGTCTAAAAGTAAACCGTGACTGGTGTATCATTGCTCTTGGCGGCGGAGTTACAGGAGACATGGCAGGTTTCGTTGCGGCAACAACACTCAGAGGAATACCTTTTATACAAGTTCCAACATCGCTACTTGCAATGGCAGATTCAAGTATCGGAGGAAAAGTCGCAGTCGACCATCCTCTAGGCAAGAACCTCATAGGAGCATTCAAACAACCAAAGATGGTGATTAGTGATATTGCGACACTAAAGACACTCCCTAAAAAAGAATTATTAAACGGACTTTCCGAAACAATTAAGCACGCATTAATTGCAGACAAAGAGTTCGTAAAGTACCTTAAAGATAATACAGAAAAAATTCTTAATTTAGAAGAGGAGCCACTCTTACATATTGTTCAAAAAAACACAGAAATCAAATCAAAAGTTGTTGCAGAAGATGAAAAAGAATCTGGAGCAAGAAAGATACTTAATTACGGCCATACTATCGGACACGCAATAGAAGTTCTTAGCGATTTTAAAATGTCACATGGCGAAGCTGTAGCACTCGGAATGTATTATGAAGCGAAGATTGCAGTTGAGATAGGAGTAATGTCAAAAGAAGATGAGGAAGGGCAAAACAATCTTTTAAAAGATATGAAACTAATAAAAGATCTTCCACAATTAGATATAGAAAAAACAATAGAAGCAACAAGACTTGACAAGAAAGCACGAGAAGGTCAGGCAGAATATTCATTAATTAATAATATTGGAGAATGCAAGCACAGTATTAGAGTAGAAGAAAGTATTATCAAGAAGGTTTTGGGGGAATAAAAATGGGAATTCCAATAGATTTGTCAGTTTACAAAAACATCGAATTAGATATCAACGACGAAAAGCTCTCGGATGAAAATTTAGAGATAATTAAAACAAACATCCAAGTAGCAAGAGATGCAATAGTCTTTTTTACAGCAATTGCTAACGCTAAAGGTCTTGGTGGACATACAGGCGGAGCATACGATATTATGCCAGAAGTTGTAATAATCAACTCACTAATGAACAAAAAAGACAACAACATACTTCCGATTCTTTTCGATGAAGCAGGTCACAGAGTAGCAATGCAGTATCTTATGGCAGTAATTAACGGACATATGCCTGAAGAAAAACTTCTCAAATATCGTGAATTCAATGAAGGTCTTTACGGTCACCCAGAAAGAAACGATGCTAATGGCATACTTTTCTCTTCAGGTAGACTCGGTCACATGTGGAGCCATGTAAATGGTGTAGCTCTCGCAAATCCAGATAAAAGAGTAATTATGTTTGGTTCAGATGGCTCGCAGCAAGAAGGAGATGATTCAGAAGCTGCAAGGTTTGCAGTCGCTCAAAATCTTAATGTAAAACTTATCATAGATGATAATGATGTAACAATTGCAGGTCATCCAAAAGAATACATGAAAGGATACTCAGTAGAAAAAACACTAGAAGGTCATAGTGTTCCAGTTGACGTTGAAGACGGAGAGAATATAGAACTTCTTTACAAGAGAATTAGAGAAGCAATCGTGAAAGAAGGCCCCGTAGCTATAATTAACAAGCGAAAGATGGCAATAGGAATAGACAAACTTGAAGGTTTATGTAAAGCTCACGACGTAATTTCAGCAGATATTGCAATTGAATATCTAAAAGAGAAAGGAAAAGATGAAGCTGTTAAATATCTTCAAGAAGTAAAAAAATTAAAATCTTCATATGAGTATCTTGGTTCAAGCAAAGAAACATCAAAGAATAGAAGTGATTTCGGAAAAGTAATTAATGAAATTTTAGACACTTTACCAAACCCAAAAGAATCAGTAGTGGTTGTTGATAGTGACCTTGAAGGTTCATGTGGTCTAAACCACATCAGAGAGGCACATCCAGAAGTGTTTATTCCTGGCGGTATTATGGAGCGGAACAATTTTTCTGTTGCGGCAGGTTTTGGAAGCACAAAAGGAAAGCAGGGAATAATTGGAACTTTTGCAGCATTCCAAGAAATGATAATTTCTGAAATAACAATGGCTAGACTTAACGATGCAAACGTAATCTGTCATTTTTCACATTCAGGAGTAGATGACATGGCAGACAACACATGCCATTTTGGAATAAACAATCTTTATGCAGACAATGGACTTGGTTGTGATACCACTAAATTATATTTCCCAGCGGATGGAAAACAATTAAGAAAATTACTTCCAAAAGTATTCAACGACGAAGGTCTAAGATTTGTATACTCTACCAGGTCTGCAACACCAAACATTCTAACAGAGGATGGTAAAGATTTCTATGGTGACTCATATGTTTTTGAAGCAGGTAAAGATGATATAATCCGAGATGCAAAGAAAATTTTCATTGTCTCATATGGAGAGATGCTTTATCGTTCTTTAGATGCAGTTGAAAGATTAAGAAAAGAAAATATAGACATCGGCCTAATTAACAAAACAACATTAAACATGGTCGATAAAGATATGATGACAAAGCTAGCAGATGCAGAAGTTATTCTTTTGGTGGAAACACAAAATGAAAAGACAGGAGTAGGGTCTAAATTTGGAACATGGCTTTTAGAGTCAGGTTATAGCGGTAAATACGCACACATTGGTACAAATAAGATTGGAGAAGGCGGGTTGTCCGAACAGATAGTGTTCCAAGGGCTTGATCCGGAATCAATAATGAAAAAAATAAAGGAAATGATATGAAATGATAGCTGTTCCAATAACTTCAAGATCAGAAAAAGCGATTATGGTAGACATTGCTAAGGCAAATACAGTTGCAGATATTATAGAATTACGTGTAGACTTCTTTAAGCCACCCGTTAATATGAGAAAAATAATTGCAGCATGTAAAAAGCCAGTAATATTTACAGCTAGAAAAGACAATTATCTAAAAGGAGCCTCTCGACAGAAGCTGTTTGAGGTTTATTTGTTGGCATTAACATATGGAGTTGAATATGTAGATGTTGAATTAGAGTTTGATCTTGCAGAAGACATTCGTGAAATTAAAGGGAACGCAAAACTAATTGTATCACACCATAATTATACAGAGACTAGTAAGCAAGAGGTAGAATCAGTATACAAACAGATAATAAAGATCGACCCAGACATAATTAAGATTGTTACACAAGCAAATAGTGTCAACGATAATATAATTACATATGATCTTTTAAAAAAATCAAAAAAACCAACAATATCTTTTTGTATGGGCGAATACGGCGAATCATCTAGGATTCTTTGTATGAAATATGGCTCTTTATTGACTTTTGGAACATTAGAGGAAGGAAAAGAGTCAGCGCCAGGTCAGCTTGAAGTACAAACACTAAGAAAAGTATACAATGTAAAAAGAATTAATAAATCTACAAAAGTGTACGGACTTATTGGTAACCCCGTAAGCAAAAGCAAAGGGTATATTGTACATAATAAGATATTTCAAAAAAATAAAACAAACGCAATCTATGTAAATTTTTTAGTAGACAATTACACAAAATTTTACAAAGCATACAAAGACATAATCAGTGGTGCATCAATCACTATGCCATTTAAGAACGATGTTAGAAAGCATACATTAAACAAACCAAAACTTATGGCAATGAACACAATCAAGGGTGACACAGGATATAACACCGATATGATTGGTGCAATGGACGCTCTAAGAAGTAAAACCAAATTAAAAAACAAAACTGCCTTTGTTATTGGTGCAGGAGGAGTGGCTGAAGCAATCATTTCAGGCTTAACAGAAAATAATGTAAAAGTCACAGTCACCGACCTAAGAATTGACCACGGTAAAAAGATTGCAAGGAAGTATAAAGCAAAATTCGAAAAAGAAATGCCAGATTTGTCAGACTACAACATAATAATTAATTGTACACCTGTTGGCATGGCACCTAATATTGACAATTCTCCGGTCGAAAAGGACCAATTAAAAAATAAAGTAGTCATGGACGCTATTTACAATCCACCTATGACAAAACTTCTAAAGATGGCAAAATCTGGTAAGTCAAAAGTAGTTTCAGGTCTTGATATGTTTGCACTTCAAGCTATTGGGCAGCAAAAGATTTGGACTAGAAAACGATTAGACTTGGCTTACGTAAAACGTTTATTAAAATGATTAAAGCAATTTTTTTTGATTTGGACGGTGTAATAGTTGATTCAGAACTCTTTTATCTAGATGCAAAAATAGAGGCATTCAAAGAATTGAATATAGATTTAACAGATGAACAAAAAAAAGCGTTTCTTGGAAGACCTTTTTCTATTGTATTAAAAGAGTTATTCTCACATCTAGACATAAACACTCTATTTGATCGTCATTTAGAAATTATGATTGAAAATATAGAGAGCATGAAAGCAGTTCCATCAGTTATAAATTTCATAAAAGAAAACAAAGACAAATACACATTTGGATTAGTAACAAGCAACCTTCCAAAAATTGTAGAAATAATATTAAAAAATCTACAAATCAAAGAACATTTTTCATTCATACTCACTGAAGACGACGTAAAAGAAGTAAAACCATCACCAGAACCATATCTGACAGCACTAGAAAAATCAGGAGTAAAAAAAGATGAAGCAATAGTTGTTGAAGATACACCATCTGGAATTAAATCTGCTAAAGCTGCAGATTTAAAGTGCATCGCACTTACAACAACATTTCCAAGAGAAGAATTGAGTGATGCAGACATAATACAAGACAAATTTGAACTATGATAGACACAATACTTTTTGACATGGACGGAGTAATATTTGATTCTGAACCCTATCATATTTGGGCAGAGAATAAGGCTCTAGAACAAGAAGGAGTTACTAGAAACGAAGAAACAATTCAAAGTCTAATTGGTGTAACATTCCTACAAGTACTAAAAGAGCAGTATCCAGAACTAGATGCTAATGAGGTTCTCGAATACAAACTTGAGTTAATGAAAGAAAACATCAATATGCTTAAACCAATTCAATCAACAGTGGATTTCATAATAGAAAACCATAACAAATTCACAATTGCACTTGTTACAGGTAGTGTTAGAAGAGTTGCAGACATGTTTTTAGAAGAATGCAAATTAAAAGATTATTTCAAAGTTATTGTTTCAGCTGAGGACGTGCAAAATTCAAAGCCAGCACCAGACTCTTATCTTTTAGCACTAAAAAAATTAAATAAAACCAATGACCAAGCAATTGTATTTGAAGACAGTGTAAATGGAGTTAAATCAGCTAAAGCCGCAGGAATAAAATGTATTGCTTTAAGAACATCATTTTCTGATGAAAAATTACACGAAGCTGACAAAATTATTGATCAAATCAAAATAGAGGAGATACAATGAACACATACAATGTTTATGGAAGAAAACAGATTGACACTGAAATGGTTGCACCTCCATCTAAAGCACACACTCTTCGAGCAATATTCATAGCCTCTTTAGCAGATGGAATATCAAAAATTAATAACCCACTTCTAGCAGAAGATCAATTATTAGCGATTGAAGCTTTAAAGGAATTAGGTGTAAAGATTGAGAATAAAAACAATCAATTAATCATTCATGGTACAGGTGGCAAATTGAAAGCCCCAAATAAAGAACTTTATCTTGGTAACTCCGGTGTATCTGTAAGAACTCTTGCTACAATGCTTTCTTTAACAGATGGAAAAACAACAATTACTGGCGACGAAAAGATGCAAGAATCACGACCAATAACAGATTTAACAGACGCATTAAAACCATTAGGGATTAAAATAGATAATAATGGTAAAAACGGATGCATTCCAATAATAATTCACGGTAATACTTTCAAAGGAGGAGTCACAGAGTTAAAGGGAGATAAGAGTTCACAGTATTTCTCTTCAATTTTAATGTCGGCACCATTTGCAAAAAACACAGTAACCATAAAGACTGTAGGTGAAATCTCTTCAAAACCATACATCGACCTCACAATTGACGTCATGAAAGATTTTGGAGTAGAAGTGACAAACAACGACTACAAAGAATTCATAATACAACCAGGCAAATACATTGCACAAGAATACCAGATTGAAGGAGACTATTCTAATGCATCATACTTTTTTGGTGCAGCAGCAATCTTTCCAGGGAAAATTAAGATAAAAAAAATTAACCCAAATTCCAACCAAGGAGACAAGTTTTTCTTAGAAGCACTCCTTAAGATGGGATGTAATATAGAATTCGGAAAAGATTTTATCCAGGTTGTAGGCCCAAAAAAACTTTTACCAATCGAGGCAGACATGAACAGTTGTCCTGACATAGTTCCGTCTTTGGCGGTTGTTGCAGCATTTGCAAAAGGTACAAGCAAATTCACAAACATCGCACATCTCAAATATAAAGAAACAGACAGATTAAATGCAGTTGCAAAAGAATTAGAAAAGATGGGAATCACAACAGAAACCACAAATGATTCATTAATTGTACATGGTGGAGAACCTAAATTAGCAATCATAGAAACATATAACGACCACAGGATGGCTATGAGCTTTGCTATGGCTGGTATAAAAGTTCATGGACTAATTATTAAAAATCCAGAATGTGTACAAAAATCATTTCCTGATTTTTGGAAAAAATTTGAGAGGCTATAAAATGAGAATTATATTTATCGGTTACAGATGCACTGGAAAGACAGTACTGTCAAAGGCTTTAGCAAAAAAATTAGATATAAAGCGTTTTTCAACAGATGCTATGATAGAAGAATCCATAGGGACAACCATCTCAAAATATGTAGAACAAAACGGATGGGGTAAATTTAGAGAAAAAGAGACCGAAATAATCAAATCTTTAGAAAACGAAGATAACATAATAATAGATTGTGGTGGTGGAGTAATAGAAAATGAAGAGAATATGATTTCTTTAAGAAAAAACTCCAAAATCATATGGTTAAAATCAACAATTGAAAAGATAAAACGCCTAATACATGGAGATGGTACAAGACCATCTCTTACAGGCGGTAGCAATGTCGATGAAATAGATATAATTTATAAAAGAAGAGAACCATTATATTTAAGATATAGCGATTTTTCAATAGATACTACAGATTGGGATGAAGAGGCATTCATTCAGGAATTGATAGATAAAACTGAGGTATAAAATGACAGGAAGCACGATCGGTAAACTCTTTAAGGTAACAACATTTGGTGAAAGCCATGGGAAGGCAGTAGGTGTCATAATTGACGGATGTCCAGCAGGCATAAACATATCAGAAGCAGATATTCAAAGTGAGCTTGACAGAAGACGTCCAGGTCAAAGCAAAGTAAGCACCCCTAGGAATGAATCTGACACAGGACACATCCTTTCAGGTGTATTCAAAGGCAAGACAACAGGCCATCCAATATGTATAATAATCAATAATAACGACGCAGACTCAAGCAAATATGAAAATATTAAAGACGTTTTTCGTCCAGGTCATGCCGACTTTACATACCATATGAAATATGGGATTCGTGATTATCGTGGTAGCGGCAGAGCTTCTGGCAGGGAGACTGCCGCAAGAGTTGCTGCTGGTGCAATTGCAAAAAAAGTTCTAGAAAAATTCAGTATGACAAAAGTAATTGCATACACTTCACAGATTGGCAAGTTCAAAGCCAAAAAAATTGATTTTGAAGAAATTGAAAAAAACATTGTAAGATGTCCAGATAAGGTAGTTGCAAAAGACATGATAAAATTAGTTGAAGCAGTCCAAAAAGAAGGAGATTCAATTGGTGGACAGGTAGATATCGTTGTACAACATCCCCCTATCGGTCTTGGAGACCCGTGTTTTGACAAACTACAAGCTGACCTAGGTAAATCATTATTTAGCATTGGCGCTATTAAAGGTGTAGAATTTGGAGCAGGTTTTGGAGTTACACGAATGAAAGGCTCAAAATGCAATGACACATTTGTACTCAAAGGGGATTTTATCAGAACAAAAACAAATAACGCAGGAGGAATTCTTGGCGGGATCAGTACAGGAGAAGACATTGTAATTCGTATTGCTGTCAAACCTCCATCTTCAATATTAAAAGAGCAAGATACTGTCACAGCTAATAAAGCTCCAGCAAAGATTAAGGTTGAAGGAAGACATGATCCAACAATTTGCCCAAGAGTTGTACCAGTCGCAGAAAGCATGGTAGCAATAACTCTTCTTGACAAGTTGCTAATCAATAAAGCATATCAAGAGGGATAAATATGGATCTTAATGGCAAACGGGTTCTAATTACTGGCGCATCAAAAGGCCTTGGAAAAGAAATAGCAAGACAATTTGCTAAAGAAAATATTAATCTAACAATAGTTGCAAGAACAAAAGAACTTTTAAATTCTCTAGCAGACGAACTTGGAAACACAACAGTAATCGTAGGCGACATAACAAA
>CAZYEG010000005.1:0-15560 GCA_964646365.1 uncultured Methanosarcinales archaeon | reverse complement strand
AAAGATGGTTACTGTATTCAGGTCTTCAAAATATAGGCGTAGGAACAGGATTCGATGGCGGATTTAATAGTTGGTATAATATGGATAACAAAGATTATCTTTATGTATATTCAGAAATTACAGGGTATGGAATTACTACTTTATTATTTCTTGATAATATTTATCAAAATAATTTATATCTTGAGCGTGCAAAATTGGCAGCAGATTGGATAATTGAACATGCAATGCATGAATCTGGTGGAGTACTTGCAAGAAAATTTTTTATTAAAGACCAGGCTAATGATAATTATTCTTTTGAAAAAGGAGTAATTTTCACGTTCGATACAGGCATGGTTCTTTTCGGTATGACCGAATTGTATAAAAAAACGCAAGATCAAAAAATCTTAGATGCATGTATTAAATTGGCAGATTTCCATTTAGATATGAAAAATTCAAGAGGCGGGATGTACGCGTATCTTAATCCACATACCGGTGAGAAAGGAGATATTGATGATAAGTGGTCTAATCAGACAGGTGCGTTCCATGCTAAGTGTGCAATGGGTGTGCTCGATACATATTTAATAACTAAAGATGAAAAATATCGTGAATATGCAATAGCACTTTGTGATCATGCTTTATCATATCAAAATGCAGACGGAAGGTTTGTTACACATCGTAAGGAGGATGCAACACTTCAACATCCACATTGCTATACTGCAGAAGGTCTTCTATATTGTGGAACAAAATTAAAAAGAGATGATTATATCCAAGCTGCAAAAAAAGCAACAGAATGGTCAATCTCAACGCAACTTAAAAATGGAGGAATTCCACAGTTATATTTCCCAGATCAAGGTCTTATTGCTCAGGAAAGAACGGATATTCTTGGTCAAGTCTTAAGATTATCAGCATTCTTTTCAAAAGAAGATGCGTTTATTCCAAAAGAAAAACAAGAAAAACTTTTTAATCGTTTAATGGAATTCAAAAATAATAAAAAAGAACAGTTCGGCGGTATTTATTATGGGTTTGAACAAGACGGTAAAAAATTTAATGATATCAATTCTTGGTGTTCTATGTTTGCATTACAGGCAGCATGGTTTTTCCTAAAAGATTATAAACTAACTGTCGATTATATAATATAAAATGAAAATAGGATTTGTTATTGGAACCAGGCCGGAAATAATTAAAATATGTCCACTTATTAGGTACTGTGAAGAGAATAATATAGATCATTTTCTTGTTCACTCAGGACAGCATTATTCATACAATATGGACAAGCTTTTCTTTGAGGAACTGAATATTAAACAGGCAAAATACTATTTAAAAATAAAATCAAGTGCACCTTTCCGTCAAGGAGAACATACAGGGAAGATGATGATTAAGATTGAAGATATTTTTTTAGAAGAATCTCCAGATGTAATTTTCGCGCATGGTGACACAAACACCGCACTTGCAACTGCACTTACAGCATCAAAAATCACCACAACTAAGTCTTATACTGGAAGAGAAATAAAAATTGCTCACATCGAATCAGGTCTAAGGTCATATGATCGGAGTATGCCTGAAGAGATAAACAGGCAAATCATCGACCACCTATCTGACTTTCTGTTCCCTCCAACAGAAAATGCAAAACAAAATCTAATCAAGGAAGGACTTGATCATGATAACATTTTAGTATCAGGAAATACGATTGTTGATTCAGTTTTCCAAAACATTAAGATCTCAGAAGAGAAATGTAACATTCTCAAAGAGTTAGACCTAAAAAAAGATGAATATTTCTTGGTTACTGCACATAGGCAGGAAAGTGTAGATGTTGAAGAAAGGTTGAGAAATATAATCAATGCTCTTAAAATTGTCCAAGAGAAGTATGGACTTAAGATGATTTATCCAATTCATCCACGGACAAAAAAAATGTTAGAAAAATTTAAAATCGAAGTTCCAGAAACAATAACAATTATTGATCCTGTAGGGTTTTTAGAATTTCTTCAACTTGAAAAAAATTCTCGATTAACTCTTTCAGATTCTGGCGGTGTTCAGGAAGAATCATGCATATTTGATGTTCCTTGTGTGACTTTACGTAATAATACTGAAAGACCTGAAGCTGTCGAAGTCGGTGCAAACATAATTGCAGGATATGATCCAGAAAAGATTATTGATGCAGTTAGTAAATTGATGGAATCTGACAGAAAATGGGAAAATCCATTTGGAGATGGAAAATCTGCAGAAAAAATAATACAGTATCTATCTAAAAAAATTAATAAATAAAAATAATTACTTCTCAAAAAGAATATTTCTGGTCATACGTATGAAATCTTTCACAGCATTCAATTTTGATGGTCCTTCACGGTTTGCATAGAATATCGGCATGATACCAAACTTCAGCTTTCTTTTGACAATTCTTTTTGTCATAGCAGTTATCATGTCAAGTCCACGAGGTAATGTCTGGTAATCAATTTTTTCAATACCTTCTCTTGTAAATAGTCTCATGCCTGAACAGATATCTGGTAAGGCCTTTCCTGTCCAAACAAAGAATATAACTCTTAATATTCTATTGCCTAATTTTCTGATAAAAGGCATGTGACTTTTTTCTTGTTTTGAGAATCTTGTTCCCCAAACAACATCAAGTTTTTTTGATTTTATGAATTTAAGTAGTTTAGGTATGTATCTTGGAGGATAAGTTCCATCAGCATCCAAAAACACCATGTATGGTGTTTTGAAGGTTTTATATCCAACCTTTAGTGCTCCGCCATAATTCAAGTTTTCTTTATTCTTGACAATCTTGATTTGTTTATACTTCTTGATCATATCTTTAACAATCTTATTTGTCTTATCACTTGAGTTATCATCAATTATCAAGATCTTAGCGTCTGGAGCATGTTTTATGCATTCCAATATCGTTGGCTTTATTCCTTCTTCCTCGTTATAAGCAGGTATTATTATAGTTATTTCGTTTTTCATTCTTTACAAAGATTTATTAATCATTATATAAACTTTTCCAGATATGCTTAAAAAAAAAGATTATTTAGTTATTAGTGCATTATTGATATTTTCTCTAAGTCTACATTTTATGTACACTTCTCCTTTAAAAGCCCTACCTAGCCCAATGTATGGCGGGGATTTCTACTATCAGATGGGATGTATTAACCATGTACGTTATGGAGGGGCAGCATTTGATAATTGCAATTTACTATCAGAAAATCCAGGCTATTTCCCCTTATTTAGTATAATCAACGGATATGCCGCCAGAATTATTGCTACAGACACTTTCAAGTCAATAATAATTGTATCATATCTTCTTACAGCACTATCAATTTTGATAGGCTACATCCTATTTAAATCGATATTTAAGGATGAGATACATGCAGCCCTAGGAGTGTTGCTTTTTTACATACCATTTCCTTTGTTTAAATATACAGATTTTGCATTTGCCATAATGGCTCCAGCACTAGTGCTTTCAATTTTAATGTTCTACAAAAAGCAGGACTATAAGAATGCAGTAATACTCGGTCTTGTAGGTGGGTTAGCAACAATCACTCATAGTGTCTTGTTACCAATTACATATCTTTCAATTGGTTTTTTATTTGCATTTCTTATGCTTGATAAGAACGTTAATTACAAACAGTTTGATTTTAAAAAAATGTTAAATCAATTAAAGAGATTATGGATATTTATCTTTATCATTTTCATTATTGCTTTGCCTTTGACCATGCTTTATTGGTATCAGCCAATATTTAAGAACCATATGGAGACAAGTCCTCATTATCTTGAATGGAACAGTCAAGGTGATTTTACAAAATGGGATATGAAAATAAGTACTTTGACAGGCTTTATTAAGTCCGCATTTTTTGATTTCCGTTCCATGATATATAGTATCAAATCCATACTTACTATGCTTGCAGTCATATTTCTTCTTGGAGTCAAAAAAGTTGACGAGGAAAGAAAATTCGTAATTTTTTCACTTTCAACATTCTTAATAATTATGTTTTCTTATTTCATTACTGTGCCGCTTCTAGGTATACATTTTTTACCGGGATATGTTCAGACAATACTTGGTAGGACTATTCTTCCGCTTTTGATGATGCTTGGTTTTGGAGTTATATTTGCACTTGTAAAAGAGATAAGACCATACAAGAAATATGCAGCAATAGCACTAATTGTTATTATGGCATTTTCACTTATGGGCGAAGTTAAAAGAAACCAAGATAATAAGTGGTACGGTGCAGGATTGGCAGAATTGGATCCAGCAAAACAATCTTTACAGCAATACATGATTGAAAACACAGATGTCAATGATGTTGTATTAACAACAAAGGAAGTTGGTTTTTTCTTAAATGGTGTTACGGGGCGAAAACTTATTACTTCCCGTCGTGCACAAAACGATGCATATGAGAATATGGATATTCGAGAGATCGAACAGGCAGTTATTCTTTACGGAGACGATATGCAAAGTAAAAAAGAATTGATCAAAAAATACGATGTAAAATATCTTTATTGGGACACGTATTGGATACAGTCTGAATATTATTTCAATGATAAAGGAGAAATCACTGGTTGGTTTGATCCTTTAATCGCTTTTAATGAAGAAGAATATAGAAATATACTTAACAAAAACAATGTATCTTATTTTGAAAGAGTAGACTGGGTAGACCCAAGCTACAAAGTAGACTGGATCCCAAAATTCGATCTCATTTTTGTCAGTCCAGACAATTATAATAATTTTACAAATCCATGGAATCCAAATATTAATCCATATTTGAAAAAAGTCTGGAGTCACAAACAGAATGGGATGGATATTGCAGTCTTATACGAGATTTCAGAAATATCTACAACAGCTCAGCAAAGTCCTTTCCTTCCTCAAAGCTTTGCTTAAATTTTTCTGAGAATTCTAAAGCCAATTTTTCAAATTTTCTTTGTAAATTTTTATTACCATAAATTCTTTTCCCATTACCCACTCCAGGACATTCTGTATGGATTTTTATATTTTCAAGAATAAATGTCTGTTGTGGACGTGCAACACCATCAGCACCTGCAATGTTGTCCAGATCTATTACAAATGGGTAAAGTCTACATATGAATGGTCTATTTAGATAGTCATTACATCTGTTATCTTCTTCTAGGTTTTTACAAACTCTTTTCCCTTCTTTTAGAACTGATAGATCCTCTTTTTTTGAAGGAATAACTCCTTTGCAGCATACACCACAACCTATACATTCCCACTTCATCCTTTTATCTATTGAAATTTCAGGCATATAATAGGGAAAAACACTTACACAATAAAAACTTTTAGAAAATAATCTTAATTAAGCATTTTAGGAAACCGAATCTCTTCAGCAATGATACAGTCTCCTCTTTCACGATCTTCTTTATACTTACCAATAATTAAAACACCCATATTTTCACGTATTTCTCTTCTTAATAATTCCTCTTCAAATATACTTGGGAAAATTACCACTCTGCACTCTGTATTTCTTTTGTTGTATATTGTTATGAAAGCCATCTCGTCACCTTTCTTTGTAAAAAATCTGGTGATTCTTTTTATAAGTCCAAATAATTCCACATCAGAATCATTTCTGAGATTTTCAAAATTACCTAGATGGAAGTTTTTAGATTCTCCGTATAGGTCAAAGTAGCTTCCTGATATTCCTACACCAAGAGTTTCAATTTCCATTTCAATTTTTTTCCTAAGAGATAATTCATTCATGTCAGGTATGACTGTTTTTTTTGCTATTCCTCCAAATAGAGTCATTTGTTTTTCAGATGAAGTAGATTCTTTTTTGATATTTTCATAAACTTCCATTAGTTGTGCTCTGTTATGTTGTAAGTTGTCAAAGCATCCAACAGATATAAGGCTCCTTAAAACTCTTTTATTTACCTTTGAGATATCCACTTTATTAATAAAATCTTGATAAGAAGTATATGGTCTTTTTGCCATTATATCGTGGAGAACTTCTCCTCCAACATTTTTTATTCCAGAAAGGCCAAATCTAATTCTTTTGCCTTTATGTCCTTTTTCAACAATAAAAGACTCTCTTGAAAGATTTATTTCAGGTCCAACAATTTCTAATCCCATACTTTTTGCAGATTCAATGTAGAAAGTCATTTTTTCTGGGTTATCTGTATTCGAAGATATAACAGATGTCATAAACTCAAAAGGATAATAATGTTTTAAGTAAGCTGTACGATAAGCAATAAGTGCGTAAGCCGCAGCATGACTTTTATTAAACGAATAAGAAGCAAATTTGACGATATTATCCCATAAATCTTTTGTTACTTTCTCGCTCATGCCTGAATGATTGATGCAGCCTTCTTTAAACTGATTTTCCATCTTATTCATGAGATCAATTTTTTTCTTACCAATAGCCTTACGAAGAACATCTGATTCACCCATTGTAAAATTTGCGAGTACTCTTGAAAGCTGCATTACCTGTTCTTGATAAACAAGAATTCCGTATGTTGGTCCAAGTATGCTTACTGTGTTTGGATGTACGTATTCAAATTTTTCTTTACCTTCTTTTCTTTTTGCATATACATCAATAAAATCCATACTGCCTGGTCGGTAAAGTGCAAGGATAGCAATAATGTCATCAAAGCACGTTGGTTTTACTAAGTTAAGTGTTTTTTGCATGCCCTGGCTTTCCATCTGGAATGTACCGACACTATCAGAGTCTTGAAGCATCTTGTATACTTCAGGATCATCAAGAGGAATTTCTTCTAGCCACTTATCACTTTGTCCAATCATATCAAGGACATTTTTTGTTATGTTTAATGTTTCAAGTCCAAGAAAGTCAAATTTTACAAGTCCCGCAGATTCAACTTCTGGCCCGTCAACCTGTGTTACAACCAAATCACCTTTTCTGTAAGTAGGCACATAATCATTAATACTTTTTTTACCCCACACTACTCCGCAAGCATGTATACCTCTATGTCTGACACATCCTTCAAGTTTTTTTGCAATATCAAATACATCAGGATACTGTCTTTCATATTCTCTAAGTTTAAGAGCTTCTTCCTTGTTTCTTTCGTCTTGTGTATCAAGAGAATCTTTTATAGTCGATCCTTTGACATGTTTTGTGATTTCGTTTGAGATTGCAAAAGGGATTCCAAATGCACGAGAGACATCTTTTAGTACTGCCTTTGCACTCATTGTTCCAAAAGTTCCAATCAATGCAATTTTTTCTTTCCCGTACTTGTTTTTAACATAATTAAGTGCAATATCTTTATCTCCAAAATCCACATCGAAATCTGGAAGTGATATTCTATCAGGGTTTAAGAACCGTTCAAACAGCAGTCCAAGACTGAGTGGTTCCAATTGAGTTATTCCAAGAAGGTACGCGACTATTGATCCTGCACCAGATCCTCGCCCAGGACCTACTTGGCATTTTTCTTTTGCCGCTTTGATAAAATCATATACTATTAGAAAATAAGTCGGGAACTTCATTTTGCATATTACTGAAATCTCGAAATTCATTCTTTCTTTTGCTTTTTCATAAAGTGGATTATCTTTATATTTTTCTTCAAGAAATTCACTGCAAAGTTTTGTTAAGTATTCCTCATGAGTCATCCCTTCTGGAACTTCAAAATTAGGAAATATGTGATTATCAAGTTCAAGCTCGACATTGCATTTTTTTGCAACATCGTAAGTGTTTTCAATTGCCTGAGGGATATCACTAAAAAGTTCTTTCATTTCAGTCTCAGACATTACATGAAATCCTTTTCCGGTGAATTTGAATCTATCAGGATTGTCCATTGTATTATTAGTCTGTATACAAAGCATAACTTCGTGAGCCTTTGCATCTTCTTTTGTCAGATAGTGAGAGTCGCAAGTTGCAACCATCTTGAGTCCATATTTTTCAGCAAGTTTAGGATACACTGCCCTGACTTTATCTTCTTCTGGTATCCCGTGCCTTTCCACTTCAAGATAAAAATCCTCTTTACCAAATATATCAATATACTCTTGTATTTTTTCTTCACACTTGCACATATCATCATTGATTACGCATTGTGCAATATCATTACCAATGCATGCGCTTAAAGCTAAAAGCCCTTTAGAATATTCTTTTAATAATTTCTTATCGACTCTTGGTCTGTAATAAAATCCATCAGAATTTGCAATTGAAACAAGTTTGATAAGATTTCTATACCCTTCAATGTCTTTTGCAAGCAAGACAAGATGGTATCTTTTTTCACCCTTATTCTTTTCTAGCATATCATCTACGATATAAACTTCGGCACCAAATATTAATTTCACGCCAGCTTTTTTTGCAAGTTGATATTTTTTAACAATAGAATGCAGATTGCCATGTTCCGTGATTGCAACACTATCCATACCTAGCTCCTTCACTCTGTCGAACAATTTGCTTATTTTGGTTGTCCCGTCAAGCAAGCTGTATTCCGTATGTAGATGTAAATGACAAAAACTCATAACAATATCCCCTTATAATCCCCCTTTAATCAATTAGATAAGAATGATTTTACATTTTTTCGCACTTATAAATATTACCCCATAATAAAAACATGTTTTACGAAGTATATTTTGGACAATATAAAGAGTTTTTCCGGTTAGCATCGATTATCCTCCGAAATTTTCTTAGTAACTCATATTAAAAATCTTGTATTAACTGTTATTGGTGATATTATGACAGAAACAAACGAAAAAAAAGTTTATTATTGCATTGATTGCAACAGAAAAATAACCCACAAAGGAAGATGTCTTGAGTGTAATAAAAGAGCCAAAACAAGAAGAGAAGCTCAAGATAAGAAATACGATAAATAAGCCTTTATGGCTTTTTTTATTCTGTCTTATGTTCTGCAAACGCAACAAATGCAAGCATGACAAGAGCTAGATCAAACACGAATTTCATTCCGCTACGCATTGTTGTTAAAGGGTTACCTATATCGTTAATCCATACAGATAAGAGAAGCAATCCAATTAAACCAATTACCATTAGCCAGCCTTCCCAAGATATTGGAACATAACCCCACCCTAAATCTTTAGAAAGTAATCCCCCTCTTCTTCTAAACCAATTTTTAGACATAACTTAAGAGTTGTTCTCAAAGATATATAAATATTCCTCATACCCTTCTTTTTTCATATCTTCTTTAGGAATAAAACGAAGTGCAGCAGAATTAATACAAAATCTTGATTCTTCAGGTCCATCATCAAACCAGTGTCCTAGATGCGAATTAGCGTCTTTACTTCGGACTTCTGTTCTTTGCATTCCAAATGAATTATCAGTTTTTTTAATTATTTTGCTATTGTTTATTGGTTTTGTAAAACTTGGCCAGCCAGTTCCAGAATCAAATTTGTCTGTAGAAGAAAACAAGACTTCACCAGATACTACGTCAACATATATTCCATCTCTTTTTTCATCCCAGTATTCATTGTCAAATGCTTTTTCTGTACCATTATTTTGAGTTATCTCTCTTTGTATATCTGTTAAGTTTTCAGTTGAAAAAGAACATGTTTTTGGTTTTTCCTCTTGTTCATCCTTCCAAGTTTCTTCAATAAAATCTTTCCTTCCTGAACCTTTTGCATATCTGTTATAACTCAGAGGATTTTTTTTATAGTAGTCTTGATGATATTCTTCTGCAGTATAGAAGTTTTTGTATGATAATATTTTCGTCATTATTGGTTTATCAAATATTCCACTTTTAGTTAGCTCTTCTTTTGCTAGTTCTGCAACCTTCTTTTCTTCATTATTCTTATAGAAGATCGCTGTCCTATATTGACTTCCTTTGTCAGCAAATTGTCCACTATCATCTGTTGGGTCAATATTTCTAAAGAACCAATCCACTAAGTCTTTGAACGTCGTTTGCAGCGGGTTGTAATATACTTGAATTGCTTCAAGATGTCCAGTTTGCCCACTACCAACTTCTTGATATGTAGGATTTTCTTCTTTGCCTCCAGAATAACCTGAAATAACATCTATAACTCCATCATTACCTTCAAAGGCAGCTTCCATACACCAGAAACAGCCTCCTGCGAATGTAGCAACAGCTAACTCATTTCTGTCAATCTCCATTTTTTTTGTTTCATTCATTGATGTACATCCAGCAAGCAATAATATGGCTAATATTAATATTTTATACATGATTATAACAAAAATTTTAGAATTTAAATATGCTCTTAATTTAAAATATAAGCCTCCGGCGAGATTTGAACTCGCGACCTCGACATTACCAATGTCGCGCTATACGACTAAGCCACGGAGGCATATAAAAGAAGATTTTTTGGATCCTTTATAAATATTATCATACACTACATCCGATTAACATTCAAATATCCTTTAACAAGATGAAATAGATGATTCGTTTCATCAATTATTTGTTGGTCATACTTACCAGTATGCACAGAGAATACAAATTTGTCAAAAAGAGTTCTTAAAAATATAAAAAGAGCTTTCGATTCCCACTTGTTTTCATAATCGGTTTCATGATATGAATTGACAGTCATAATGACTTTACCTTGATTTAATTTTTTCTTAAGACCGTCCTTAACAATCTCAACTTCTTTAATATTAGTAATTAAAAAATGAACCTTCAGAATCATTCTTGAATAATCAGTCATTTTTCGCCATGGCCACATTTCAGCTTCTATTTGCTTTCCTGTAGGATAAACGTGCTCAAAATTTTTCTTCTCAGAATTATCAAATCCTTTATCAAAAAACCATTTATGTACTAGCTGGTAAAGGTCTTTAGTATTAAATAAACCTTCGTACGTCAACGTCTTATGATCCACAACAATATTTCGTTCAGCCACTTTGTTCAGGTCCCATATAGTGATAATATGCTCTAGACGTAATCTCCATTCCGAGGAACTCTTTTATTTCAGCAACGAGTTTTGCAATCTTATAATGCAACATGTCACCAATCGTTCCCGTGAAATCTTTATAGATCACGTACTTATCATAAAATCCTCTTAATCTTGATAAGGTTTTTGTTTTTTTGAAATTTCCTTGCCAATCCCTATCAACTTTAGTTTCAATTAATATTCTTATTCTGCCTTTAATCATTTTAACCTTATTGCCATCTTTAATAACTTCCACTTCATGCATGTCCCAGACGTGGATATAGACGTCAAACCAGTATCGGATATATTCATTTACTTTTTTCCAGGCTTCCCACTTCATCTCTTGTTCTCTTCCTGTGGTTCCTGGCTTGTGTTTGTATGTTTTTTCATGGAATTCATATGATCTGTCTGTCAACCACTTGATGATTAATCTATATAATCCTTCTAAATCAAAGATGCCCTTATATTGTACAATATAGGGAGTCCAATGTGAAGAACTACTATCATCAGTAAATGTATAATCAGCCATTTTTTTTTATAAACACACCTATACTAATATCCTAGTTTGCATAATTTATAAAGGTTTCTTAAAAAGGCAATATCCTGGCAAGTAAATCAGGAAAGAAGAAATAAAGTAGAATAATTATAATAATTAAAACATACAACAGCACCATTAAAGAAAATTTGCCTTTTTTATCCATACTATCAGATTGTATCTTTAAAGTATTTAATTGTTTCTTTTAACCCCGTGTCAAGGTCAATTATTGGTTCCCATGAAAGCTTTTCTTTCGCAACAGTTATGTCTGGCTTCCTAAGTTTAGGATCATCCGCAGGAAGTTCCATATTGATGATTTTTGAAGTAGAACCTGTAAATTCAATTGCTTTTTTAGCCAATTCTAAGATAGTAAATTCTCCAGGGTTTCCAAGGTTTACTGGACCAATAAAATCTTGGTTCATCATCTTTACAATGCCCTCAACTAAATCAGATACATAACAAAAGCTTCTTGTCTGTGATCCATCACCATAAACCGTGATATCTTCGTTTTTCATTGCTTGTAATACAAAATTAGAAACCACTCTACCATCGATAGGATTCATTCCAGGTCCATACGTGTTGAATATTCGAATGATTCTGATATCTGTCTTATACATTCTATAATAATCAAACATTAATGTTTCAGCACTTCGTTTCCCTTCGTCATAACATGCACGAATCCCATCACAATTCACATTTCCAAGGTACGTCTCTTTCTGTGGATGCTCTAATGGGTCACCATAGACTTCAGAAGTTGAAGCTTGTAGTATTCTTGCGCCGTTCTTCTTTGCAAGTTCTAGCATGTTAAGTATTCCAAAAACAGATGTTTTGAACGTCCAGACAGGATTTTCCTGATAAAATGGTGGTGAAGCAGGGCATGCAAAATTATAGATTTGATCAATTTTTTCATCTACATCAAGCGGCTCTGTTATGTCGTGTTTGATAAAAGAGAAATTTTCATTTTTTTTCAAGTCACTAATATTTTCACCAGTACACGTGAATAGATTATCTACACATATTACTTTCTCTCCCATTGATAGAAGTTTTCTACAAAGATGTGAACCGACAAATCCGGCTCCCCCAGTTACAAGTATTGTTTTCATAGTTTAAATCAATAAACCTGATTATATAAATATTATGCTCTATTCTCATAATCGCATACATAAAGGCTAGGTTTCTTTACTTCAAGAACCAAGTTCTCTCCTGGAGGAATGACTAATACTTCATATTTATCAGGAACAATCAGATCATTCTTATCAACACCCCATTCTAATTCTCCAGATAAAAAGTGCATACTTTCCTGATTTTCTCCAGTATTAAACACGAAGCTCCCGATAGGTAGATATCCAAATGTTGATGCAATCTCATTGGAACCCTCAAGCACAACACTCATTACCCCGTTATCATATTTGTTGATTTTGCCAGGTTTGCATGAAAAATATTTTTCTAGCTCTAGAAATTCTTTTTTTAATAATTCAATATCAATATTTCCTGTCAAAAGCATATCCTTTATTTTGTTTTCAAATTCCATAAGAATTAAGAAAAAATAATTAATTTATAAAATTACTCATACAAATAAGAATCTAATCAATGACGGTTTTTTTGTCAGCAAACACAAAGCAAGCTTTATAGGGCTATCTCGTGAATAATTCTTTAGAATTTTTCTTACGGATTTGCAATTCATAATCTCAATGAGTTTATTGTAATCTTTTTCTTTAAATCGGTTCAATTTCTTTCTAATCATTAAAGATACTAGCAAAGGAAAAAAAAGTTTTTTGTAATAAAGCCATTTATAGCTCTTATTCTCAGCAATAGATTCCGCAACAAGTTTGGAAGACATCAGTCCTTGTACAATTCCCCCGCCGGTTGTAGCTTTGACAAATCCTGCAGCATCACCTATAAGATATACATTCTTTTTACAGATTTTAACCGTTGGATCAAATAGTGGGATCTTCCCACCTTGATATTCAATAACTTTACCATTCACAAAATTATCAAGTCGTTTCTTCAAGTTTTTACCGCCAGAAATTCCCACTCTTGCAATAGTTTTACTTTCAGGAACAATCCATCCAAAGAACCTTGGTGCAATTTTCCCAAAATACGTTTTAAAAACATCACTATCAAAATCCCCCTTAACTCTTGCTTGTGCACCAATGTAACACTTCCTTTTTTTATTAGGATTCAGGTGCTTAAAAACAACAGAATCAGGACCATCAGCCCCTATAAGTACATCAAAAGGCATTTTAAAGCTTTTTTTGCTCTTTTTATCATAAATTTTTATTTCACTATTATATATAGAGACTGCTTTATGATTCATCAATATTTGGCATCCAGCCTTTTTTGCCATATGCTTATCAAATTTGCCCCTATCTATTATAATGTCATTAGAAGGCAATTTGACGGATTTTGTTGATGTGTTGACTTCAACACACGAAACTTTATTAATAGTTGCTCGTTCCACTGAATCGGTTATATTAAGTAATTCGTGTGTGATGATCCCTGTGCACTGCACAGGAAGGCCTATAACGTCTTTTTGATCAAGTATTGTTATTTTGTGCCCTATTTTTGCAAGCATAAATCCAGCATAGCAGCCCACAGGGCCGGCACCAACTATTATAACATTCATATCATGTGTAATTTAGTGATTATATATGAATTTTATGCAACAAGCTTAGTACTTTTAAATAGTATACAAGGTATACTACTTTAGAATAACAATTAAACGAAACATTTAAATATAACATAATATTTATTGGGTAGTAAACAGCGTGTTATTTGCACGATAATGAAAAACATTTAGGGGGGTAAACCATGAAAACAATAAAACTTTTTGTATTAATGGCAGTGCTTTTTTTAGGACTGGCAAGCGCAGTATCAGCTGCAGATCTATTGGTTAAAGATTTCAAAATCAATGGAAACCTAGTTGGCGAAGATTGCGTGGACAATGGTAGATGTGAAGAAACAGTAGACATCTATAAACTCTCAGACGCGATTGATATCGATCTGAAGTTATACAACAACGGAACCAACGCAACAGACATTACACTAACAGCATTCCTTGCTGGGTATGAATACCAAGATAGGGAATCAATCGTTGACACAGCACACGTTTTCGATTTAAAGGCTGATAGAGGTATCTGGCAATCACTTAGGATTGACGTACCACACAAATTTGACAAAGATGTTTATGACTTAAGAGTACTTGTTTCAGAAAGAACAGGTGTCTCAAAAGAATTCAGACTTCAGTTAGAAGTCCAAGGTGCAAGACATAACCTTGAAATTAAAGGAGTAGTATTCAGCCCTGACAAAGTAATTTCAGGAAGATCACTTCTTTCATACGTAAGAATTAAGAACTACGGACAAGAGGACGAAGATACAGTAAAAGTATCATTGACTATCCCAGAACTTGATCTTTCAGTATCAGAGTATGTAAGTGAACTTGACTCAGATGACTCCATCACAACAGAAGAACTTTACCTAAGAATACCAAAATGCATTGAATGCGGTGTTAAAGAAGTAGAAGTTTGCCTAGAATTTGATGAAGGATATGAAGAAGTTTGTGAATCTTATTCAATCGAAGTAGTATGCGACGAAGACGCAATCTGCGAAAAACCATCAGAACCAGGAACATGTGACACAATTGAAGGAGCAGTAGCTCAGACAATCATCACAGTTGGTTCAGAAACACAGGATGTTAATGCAGGAGGAAGCAGTGTTATTTATCCAATTACAATAACAAACATGGCTTCATCAGCAAAAACATACACAGTAAGTGTAAGTGGTGCAAATTTTGCAACATTCACAGTAGCTCCAAGCAACGTAGCTCTACTAGAGTCAGGTGCTTCAAAGGCTATCTATGTTAATGTTAATGCAGATGCTGACGCAGAAGAAGGAGAACATATGTTCGCAATCGCAGTAAGTGCAGGTGGCGAAGTCCTTAAAGAAATTCCACTTCAAGCAAATGTAGTTGTTAAAGAAGTAGGAAGTTGGGACAAAGTTAAAAAAGCACTTGAGATTGGACTAGTTGTACTAGTTGTTCTCTTAGTTATTCTTGGTTTAATCGTAGGATTTAATAAAATGAAAGGATCCGATGACGATGACGACGAAGAAGGTAACCAGACATATTATTAGGCATTAAGCCTACTTTTTTTCTTTTTTAATATTTAATTCTAATCAAATATTTTCAATTAGTATTGTAAATTACATAATATAAATTCTATCTGATTCATATTCATAAGCTTTATATATCTAGTATTTTCA
>CAZYEG010000004.1:0-15700 GCA_964646365.1 uncultured Methanosarcinales archaeon | reverse complement strand
CGATTATTGGTTCATTTTTTGTTTGGACTAAAAGAGAAGATAAAGTAAAAGCCGCTCTTAACAGGGGACTTATTATTGCAAGTTTGGTATTAATTCCATTAGTTTATTTGGTAATTGATAAGACACTTCCTAAAGTCTTTATTTTACAAGCAGTTGCTTACGCATCAATTGGACTCTTTTGGGCGACACTATCTGGTCTTGCAGCAGGTGTTCTTATTGGATTATTTACCCAATACTATACATCATCAGATTTTGGTCCTACAAGAAGGATTTCTGAAAGCACACAGACAGGTGCAGCAACAGATATTATTGAAGGCCTTTCAACAGGTATGATTAGTACAGTTGCACCGGTACTTGTTATCTGTGGAGCCATCTGGGTATCTCATCATTTTGCAGGACTTTATGGTATAGCAATTGCAGCAGTTGGAATGCTTTCAACGCTTGGTGTTTCACTTGCGATTGATGCATATGGTCCAGTCGCTGATAATGCAGGTGGAATTGCTGAAATGGCAGGTTTATCTAAAAGTGTTCGTGAAAAAACTGATCTTTTGGATTCTGTAGGAAATACCACTGCAGCAATGGGTAAAGGTTTCGCAATTGGTTCAGCAGCGTTTACTGCACTCGCACTCTTTTCTGCATATACAACATCTGCAGGAATTGCAGCAATTGATCTTATGGATCCTTTAGTAATAATCGGTCTCTTGATTGGAGGTACACTATCATTTTTGTTTTCAGCACTTACTATGCACGCAGTTGGAAAAGCAGCGTTTCAGATGGTTGAAGAAGTCCGAAGACAATTTAGAGAGATTAAAGGACTTATGAAAGGTAAGGCTAAACCAGATCATAAGAAATGTGTAGACATTGCAACAAGAGGCGCGCTAAAGTATATGATTCTGCCTAGTCTAATTGCAGTTATTGTTCCAGTATTGGTTGGAGTTGTACTTGGTCCTGAAGCTTTAGGGGGACTCCTAGGTGGAGCACTTGTTACAGGCGTTCTTATGGGAATAATGATGTCAGATGCAGGTGGAAGTTGGGACAATGCTAAGAAATATATTGAAGAAGGACATCTTGGTGGAAAGGGCAGTCTGGCTCATAAAGCAGCAGTTGTAGGAGATACTGTCGGTGATCCGTTCAAAGATACATCTGGTCCATCACTTAACATTTTGATTAAGTTGATGAGCATTGTGGCAATTGTATTCTTGCCGCTATTTATTTAATTTTTTTATTTTTTTAAAATTATTTTTTGAGATTATTGATTTTCCTGTTTTTTCTTCAATTGCTTGTCTAGTGTTTTTTGCTATAGTGCCTCCATCAATTGCAGATTCTTTACATTTTTCTAATCCTTTTGAGCCTTTTGCGACAGTTATATCTGCAGTTGCTTTTTCGCCAACCATTGTTAGTATTAATTCCCAGTCAGTCATGTGATCTCTTAGGTTTTGTTTTTTGAGGTTTTTATAATCTTTATATTCTTCTACGGTTTTGTCAAAAGTTGCTTTGCTTATTTCATTAGTTAGAATTCCATATTCTTTCTTTTTGATATCTCTATTATCCCATTCTTCAACAAGTTCTTGTCTGATAGCTATTCCTCTTATTCTTTTTTCAATCCATGCTTCTGAATAACCTTTTAGTTCGTAGTATTTTCTTATTCTATTTTGACCTAATTCTGGATCTTCTATTTCCTGAACTCTTTCATATCCTACTTTTGCTAACCATTGTTTGAAAGGTTCAGCTTTAGGAGAATTTATTGACTGAATTATTCTAAAAATCCCTTCAGTGTTTGAACAATTCATTGATTGGAAACCACCTTTTGTTTGTATTGGAAGGGTATGTACAAATTGTACCCATCCTTTTGACATTTCTTCATCTCTTTGTCTCATTTTATTGATATATTGTTTTGGATCTTTTGAATCTGTTAAACTAAAAACAATATCCTCTATTACAAACCACCATTCATCATTAAACCAGATCCTTCTGATTTTTTTATCCTGGAAAATAACTAATTTCTTTTTTTTATTTTTTTTTACCATATTGATTGGCAATTAGAATTTATTTTTATATCTCACGCACACATGTCCAGTGGGGAGTGGTTTGTCGTCGGAAAATGTCCGGATTTACGAATATTTTATATATTCTGTTCTCTTATTTTTTTATTATGGTTAAAATAATTCAGAAAGCAGTAATTAAGGATGGAGAAAAGTATTTGATTCTAAAACGATCAAAGAGTGCTAAGTATTTTCCAGAATGTTGGGATTTTCCTGGTGGAAAGTTAGAGCCTGGTGAGAGTGGGGAAGAAGGTATTATTCGTGAAGTTAAAGAAGAGACAACACTTGATGTTGAAGTTGGAGAAGTTGTTTTTGAGTGTATGCTTGATTTGCATGATGCTGGTTCTTTAACACATAAGTTTGTTATTTATTCAGTTTTAGAGAAGGTTGGTGATGTTGTACTTAGTGATGAGCACACTGAATTTAAATGGGTTACTAAGGAAGAGATTTTGAGTTTGAAAAGAGAACCTTATTTTGATTTGTTTTTTGAGGAATAATTTATAAATAATAACTTCTAATAATTCTACTATGGTGTTTTTACATAGAAAAGGGGCTATTTATTTTAAACATGAGTTCAGTAATCTTGGAGAATTTGGTCATCATCTTGCAGGTTACCAAGGTCATGATGAAGAATCTATGAGAAGGCTGGATTATCTAAAGGACCATATATTGCCTGAATTTAAGCATCATCTTTCAAATATTGATAGACATATTGATTCTGATGGTGGGAACCTTCTTCGTAAAATGCATCATATTATTCAGGAAGAAGTATTTTTTGCAAAGGCCTATGATGTATCAAGACCATTGTCAGATGAATTTTCAAAGGAGATGACGGATTTTCATTCTCTAGTGTTTAAGATAATAAGGTTATATAAAGCTTTGATACATGATGTAGATGAACTTATTGAAATGGTACATAATGATAGCGAAAATGTTGAAGCATTGGGTCGTAAAAAGAGGGATGTGTTGCATTCTCTAGATATGATTATTTCTAAATCAACTGATTTGGCAAAAATAATTAAAAAATTTATGTCTGAAGTAAGTGAAGAGCATGAGATTGTAAAGAAACTTCTCAAAAAAGACGAACGTGAAGTGGATGATTTTCATAAAAATTTTAGAAGCTGGCTTGAAGTTGTTGATTAGATATTTCCTAGATGAACGTGTTTTAATCCTGCTTTCTCTGCAATCTCTTTTGCAATGTAGAGAATTTCTGGGTCAGTTGCTGGAAGATGTGCAAGCTTATACATAGGATAGAATGCTGAGAAATGTATAGGTGTATCAGCTCCTGTGTTTTCTATAACCCATTCGCAGAGTTCTTTAATCTGTTCTTCTTTGTCGTTAAGAGTTGGGATGATTAGATTGGTTAATTCTATATGAACTTTGTTTTCTTTTAGTGTTTTTATTGTTTCTAAAACAGGTTCTAAAGATCCACCACACGTTTTTTTGTAGAAATCTGGTTCTATCGATTTTAAATCAATGTTTGCAGCATCAAGATATTGTATTAATTCTTTTAATGGTTCTTGATTAATGAATCCGTTTGATACAATTACGTTTTGGATATTATTTTTTTTTGCAAGTTTAGCAATATCAAGCATGTATTCATAGAAAACTGTTGGTTCGTTGTAAGTGTAAGCGACCATTGAAAGGTCTTGTTCTTTGATTTTTTTGATTATATCTTCAGGTGAGACTTCTGGGATATTATTTGTTACATCTTGATAACCGTACTGAGAGATGTCATAGTTTTGGCATTGCATGCATTTGAAGTTGCAACCAAGAGTGCCGATTGAAAGTATTTGTTTGCCGGGGTTGAAATGGTATAATGGTTTTTTTTCGATTGGGTCAGTAGCTATAGAGACAGGTTTTGCGTATGATTCTGCGTACAATGTACCATCTTTATTTTTTCTTACTTTGCAAATACCAGTCTTGTTGTTTTGTATTATACAATTATGTGGGCAGAGTTCGCATTGGACTTTTGCATTATCAAGTCGTTTATAGTATAGTGCTTCCATTATAAAATAAAGAAAAATAAAAGAAATATAAAAAACTATTTATGGGATTCTTCTGTATTTAGTGTTTAGAAGTACCCAATCAAAGAATGATGTGGACAGAGCTAAAAACATGAGAGCTACTGTTAAGTTTATTGTAATCTTTCTTTTTGTCTCTTTAATTATTGAAAGATAAGCCTGTTTCATCTCTTCGGTATCAGTTATATGGAAGTATTTGCCAGATGTAAGTGTTGCAACCCTTTCTAGTAGTTCTTGATCGAGTTTTAATGTAACATTAACACCATCTGGAGAACCGCCTTCTTCTGTTCCAATGCCCATGGTGAAGATTTGGATCTCGTTTTGGTTTATGTAGTCAATTGCTCTTGGGACACTGACACCAATATTTGATTTCCCATCAGTCATAAGAATGATTGTTTTTGAGTGATCGCTACTCATAAGGAGATTTGCTGAACTGATTAATGCTTCTCCGATGTCTGTACCACCTACAACACTGATTGAGAGATCATCTACTTTTTGAGTAAGAATGGATTTGTCGTTTGTCATTGTTTGCTCGACAAACGAGGTTCCAGAAAACGAGACAATTCCGATCTCGGTTTCAGAAGGAACAGTTTTTACAAACTCTTTTCCTGCTTCTTTAGCAGCTTCAAGTCTTGTTGGAAGTAAGTCGGTACTTGACATGCTGCTTGATACGTCTACGGCAAGTGCGTAGTCTGATTCGGTACCAGTACCCATGTAGTTGACTCTAAGACCAGCAACTGCAAGAACAATGAATGATAGTGTTGCAAGTCTTATAAATAATTGAAATGTATTTTTTGGATGTATAAACGGTGAGTGTACCCTTGATAAAGCCATGAAGTTTGCGAACTGCATCACTCTTCCTCTTACGTTCTTTAGTGTGATATAATGCAGAACGATAAGTAGTGGTAGACTTAACAAGAAAAATAAGTATAGTGGTTGTAAAAATATTATTTCGATTTTGCGTCCCTCTGTCTGAATAGTTCTATTATTTTGCCAATAAATCCTTCGTCAGTTTGTAAAAATGCAATTTCTGCACCATTGTCAAGAAAAACAGACCTGATGAGTTCTTCATGCATTTTTACTTCTTTTTCATAATATGGTTTAACAACATTTGGATCTATTAACATTGTTTCGTTTGAGAATGGGTCGGTTACTGCAATTTGTCCGACACCTTCTGGGATTGTCCTGTCTAGTGGGTCTCTAATTCCAATACCCACAAGTGAAAATTTATGGGCAGCAAGTTTGATTGCTGCTTCCCAACCATGCCCTAATCCTATAAAGTCTGAAACAAGAAGTACAACTGATCCTTGTGGTATATTCTCAGTGATATAGTCTACAGCGTGATTGAGATTAAAGTCTCCACCGTAATTAGTAGATTTTGCAAGAGTTTCGATTAATTCTGAATAAGCTTCCATGCCCCTGTTAAAAGGTCTGGACTCTAAAATTTTATCGTTAAATAAAGCATAGCCTACATTGTCTTCAGATAGTAGAATGTTAAAAGCAAGTGATGATACAAGTTCTGCTGCATATTCACATTTTAGTATTGACTGTGATGATAGAATCATACTGTTTGATATGTCAATTAGAAAATATACGTTAAGGTTTCTTTCTTCAACATATTGTTTTATCATTAAGTGTCCTGCTTTTGCAGTAGCTTTCCAGTCAATTAGTGATGCATCATCGCTAGGAGTAAAATCTCTGTAAGAATCAAATTCAAGACCTCGTCCTTTGAATACGCTTTTATATCTTCCAAGATATTGTGTAGCAACTGCGTCACGTGCACCGATTTCAAGGTCTTCAAAACCTATCTTCAGATCAATCTTGATTTTCTTCATGGAACTCTAACTTTCGCGAGTATCTCCCTAATAATGTCGTCTTCTGAAACTTTTTCTACCTGTGCTTTGTAACCAAGCATAATTCTGTGTCTTAGAACATCTATTGCAACATTTTTGATATCTTGTGGACTTACAAATTCTTTACCAGACATAAATGCACTAGCCTTTGCAGCGATAAATAGGTTGATAGATGCCCTTGGAGATGCTCCTAGATTGATATATTTCCCAGAAACTATTCCGTAATTTTTTGGATTTCTTGTAGCATTAACTAATTCAACAATGTATTTGTTGATTCTTTCTGTATGCTTAATTCCCATAGATTTCTGTTGCATTTCAATGATGTCTTTAGGTCCAATAATTTTTTTGATACCATAAGATTCAAATGGTGCATGCATAATGTTTTGTTCAATGATTTTTTCTTCATCTTCTATTTCAGGGTAATCAATTAAAAGCTTAAACAAGAATCTGTCTTTTTGAGCTTCTGGCAAAGGATATGTTCCCGTACTTTCGATTGGGTTTTGTGTTGCCATTACAAAGAAAGGTGGTGACAGTCTGTATGTCTGCTTACCAATAGATACTTGCTTCTCTGCCATAGCTTCTAAAAGAGCAGATTGCGTTTTTGGTGGTGCCCTGTTGATTTCATCCGCCATAACGAAGTTGGAGAATATTGGTCCTTTAATGACTTGGAAGGTTTTGTTGTCTGGTGCTAAAGTTGTTAGCCCTACAATATCAGTTGGTAGAAGATCTACTGTAAACTGTATTCTGCTTTGGTTGCAACCAGTTGTAACAGCAAGGGTTTTTACAATCAGGGATTTAGCAATTCCCGGTACTCCCTCAACTAATACGTGACCGTTTGCAATGAGTGCCAGAATCATCTTTTCTACTATAACACCTTGTCCAACAACAACTCTTGCGACCTCAGCTTTTATTTTTGCGATTAATTTTTGATATTTATTTATGTTTGTGCCTTTTGGCTTTGTTTTTTGTTTTTTTGCCATTTTATTTGCTCCTCCCAAATATTTTAAAGAACCCTGTTTTTTTCTCTTCTTTTACTTCTTCTTCGTCTTTGATTTTAATCTTAATGAATTTAGTAAATGTTGATAGAATTTCAGAAAATTGAGCTTTTGTAGGTGCTTTAATTTGATATTTAATATTATCAAGTTTTTGTGATATGTCAATTAGTGCTGCTTTTTCTGCGTTAGAAATAGACCTTTTCTTGATAGTCTTTGCAAGTTCGTCTGTAGTCATCTCTTTTCGAACTTTATAATAATTTTTTATAAAAACGCTAAAAATCCAACTAATTTCATCTAAATGGTCCTTATTATAGGGTTTAGATTGAAGATACTTCAATTTGCTCAATGCCTTACTAAGTAAGTTGATAACCTCTTTTTTTTCCATTTTCACCTCTTCCTAATCTTTTTTAACTTTTATATATTATAAACCTTTCTCTTGTCGATGATTATTTTTTCCAAATATCTTGTTTTTTACTAGTTTTTCTACTTCTATGTGGTGTTTTTTTCTTTACTTTTGCTTGTTTATGAACTTTAATTTTTTTATGGTGCATTACTGGTTTTGTATGCCATGTAGACATGAATAACCAGACAATCAGGCATAAAATAGTTGCTAAATAGATGAATTTACTGTAATCTATTTTGTCTTTTGTATATGTTGGGAATTCTATATCCGCTCCACTAATTGATGTTACAGTTTCTTTACAAGCGGTTATTGCTGATTCTAATAGGGAGGAAGCTTTTTCAAATTTCCCTTCTTCGAATGCTATATTTGCTTGTGCAATTATTTCTTGATATTCAAGACATTCAGGATTTTCTTTGAATAGATCGTAAGCGAATTGCACCTTTTCTATTATGATTGTGTTATTTTGACTCTCATTAGCATCTGGCAATACATTTATTGTCATTCTTGCTTCGTTTGAATATTCTGGATCAAGAGAGTCTGCAAATATACTTATGTCGTATATTCCTGTTGTTAGTTGGCTCTCAACATTTACTTTGAAAGTTGTGCTTTGATTTTTTTCTAAATTTTTAAAAGTACGCATAGTTGGGTTTATAGTAAGACCTTTTGGTGGTACGATATCTATTGTTAAATTTTCAAGGTCGGTATCACCATTATTTACAAGAGTAATTAATGCTTCTATACTATCGTTTTTATTTATTGATAATGTTGTAGTTGGTATAATTTTCAGAGATATTCTTCGTTCGACTATGCTTAGACCGCCACCGCCAGAACTGGATGATCCAGATGAAGTTGATGCAGATGTAGCCGGCGTTTCTTCTTCTTCCTGTTGTGCACTTTCTTCAACAATTAGGAATACAGAAAATGAATTAATAGTTCCAGTGATTAAACTATTATTTTCGTCTACTACTACGTTTACATTTTCCCATGTACAATTGTTGACAGCTTCACATTTAAGGATTTTTAAGTTATTTTTGTATGTGATTGAATCGTTAATTGCAGTGAAGTTGTATGTAACATTAGCTTCTGACATGTTAACACCAGGTGTTAATTGGTATCTGTCTAAAACAATGTAGTTATCAAGTTCAATATCTTCGTCGAGTTCTGTGTATGATAATAGGGTGTGTTCTGTGTTGTTGAGGCTTGCGTTGAATAGATTAATGGTGTGCTTATTTGATGAAATTTTTAAATTGTATTCTCCTGTGGTTATGTTTTTCTCAATGGTTGCGTTTTGTGCAATAATTGAATGATTTGCAGGATCTCTTAGTGTTATTTCATCAAAATCAGAGGCTGTTAGTCTCATTTGCTTTCCTCTTCCTGCAATAATATGGAAACCTCTTCGAGAAGTTTTGTTGTCCTCATATGAAGCCTCAGCACGGAAAATGTATCTTCCAGGTTGTTCTGGTGTGTAAGTGTAGTTTTTATTGTACCGATATGTTGCATTATTATCTGCATTCGTTGTTTCGTTTATTATGAATGATGAACCATCAGGTGTAGTAACGTTTACAGTTATTGAATCAACTTCGGTTACTGCTGAAACGCCCAATGAAACATTAATACTTTGGTTAATTCTAGTGTTTCTTCTTTGTGGACGGAAAATGTTAATTTGTGGACCTATAACAGGTTGTACTCTTGCTCTGACGGGTTCAGCTATAGTGAAGTATGAAATGTTTTGTGTTCTGAAATTGATAATATTATTTGTTGTATCGACAGTTGCATTGAATACCCTAAACCATGTATCATTTTGGATTGCAAATCTATTGTGAACTTGTAAATTTTCATGGAAAGTTGCCCTGTTTCTAATAGGTGTGTAATTAAATGATACATTTAGGTAAGAGAATGCTAAAGGAGTGATTAGTCTAAATTCTGTAATTGAAGAAAGATTGCTCGGTACTGGAATGTAATTCTTCTGATATAGATTAAATCTTGCTAAATTTGTGGTTGAAGGTATAATTGTTGCGTTTTCAATAGTTAGTGTGTGACTGGTGCTGTTTAAGACAATGTTGTAATTTCCTACAGGCATTCTATTATCAATTCTTAATCCCTGTGCAATTATATTATTGCTTGTTATATCTTTTATTGTCATGTGATTGTAACCAATGCTGGTCAAATTAAGATTTGCTTTTGGTGTAGAATAGAATTGTTTTGTTGCTGTTGCTGATTGGTTGTAGATGTCAACAATTGATACAGTTATGTTGAAAGTGTTTGTTGTGAGAGGTTTAAATTTGTAACTGTATCTAAAGTAATTGTTAGTATTGTCTGTTGATGTTGTATTTAGTAGTACGTTGTTGACTCTTAATTCTAATGAATTAATAGAGTAGTTTGCGAGTATTTCGAGAGTTATATTTTGCCAGTTATTTACACCAATATATGTTAGACTTGTGTTTATTCCGATTATTGAAGGTGGTGGGTATGTTGTAGGTGCTTCTGTTGATTCAGATATTAGATACGTTCCTGTCTCATTTGTGTTGAATGTTATTATAGAGCTTGCAACGTTTAATGATGATGAAATTAGACCCCATGTATTTTGGTTATTAAGCTTGTGTGCTTTTACAGAGTCATTGTTTTGGAATAATGATGCAGAATAGTCAAATTGTAATTCAGCATTTGTAAAGTCAACTTCAGATTCTAATTTGAAATCTTCTAATTTTTTTCTAGCAGTTGGCATAAAATAAGAAGTATTCACATTTGTGTAATTGAGTATTTCTAGATTTTGTGTGATATTGGCATTTTCTAATGTAATGTTTAAATTGTTTCTTACTAAAGTTACAGTGTATAATCCTAATGGAATGTTTGTTGTTAGTGTTGTTGTATTTGATGCAATACTTGTTAGTGTGGTTTTATCTTTTATTTGGATGGTGTTAAATCCGTGTGTTGTTAATGTAATAGTTTGGTTATTGGCAGTATCTACTGTAAAATTTCTACTGTTTTGTAGACTGTATTCATCGGTTACTGTAATATTGAAGTTATATATCCCCATATTGGTGAATGTGTATGAGAAATTATATCTTGTGCCAAAATCTTTTGATTCTGAGGTTGTATGTGAAATTGAGGTTGTATTTGTTGAACTGTTTATCCCCATAGATATACTTCTGACGTTGTTGTTTGTGATAATGTCTACTGTTATATTCATTGATTCGTTAATTTTTAGTAAAGATTTTTCATATGTGATATTTATTTCAGGAATAGTTGCTCCAATAGGTGCTGCACTTTCTGCAACCATGAAAACAGTTTTGTTGGCTGTATTAAATGTAATTGTATTTTGGCTAATGTCTTTTGTTATGTTTAACTCGTTCCATGTGCATGAATTTGTAGAATTGCATACATAAATTTCTAAATTATCTTCATCTATAATTTGACCAATTTTTTGTGAATAATTGTATATAATTTCTATAGTTGAGTAATTGCCACTATTTGATATTGTGAATTGGTCTATTGCAACTCTTCTTGCTGGCATAGTTATAGTTTCCCCGATATCATTAAAGGTGATGGTTGGGGACTCCTCTGTTAATTGTTGTTCTGTATATTTTGCGGTGATAAGTGAGTTATTCCATTTTAATTTGTATATTCCTTTTGGTATTTCTTGAATGATTGTTAATCCAGAATGTATAACTCTTTCACTGCATGTATCTAATAGTGATATTGTTCCAGCATTTGTGTTAATTGTAGGGGTGTATGTTGTTGTTAATGAAGATGTTATGTTGTGTAGAATGGTTCTACCGTTTGCGTCGGTGAATGAAAAATTGTAAGTGTAATTTCCTGTTTGTGCTGGTTCGTAGAGATAGTCTAAGCTGTAATAATAGTCAACAATATTTTTTATTGCATTGTTTGAGATTGTATCACTTGTAGTATCTGGTTCTGTGACTATTAGAGAATTGTCGTAGTGAATGGTTGATGCGTTTATATCTACAGTTAGGTTTACTTCCTGATTTTCTTTATGATATGTTGGGAAAGCGCAGCCCTCTATTACTTCTGGATATGTCATACTTGGCCCTTCTGTTGTATAAATGATATATGTTGTAATATTTAGTGTCTCGTGGGTGTTGTTGCTTGCCACTGCTTTAATATCTATTGAGACAGGATCTAATCCTTCTGGTATGGTGTAAGCCATTGTCCAACGATTTTCCCCAATTGGGGTTGGATTGTATGTATTGTCTTGTCCATTGTTGGTGATGTATACTGTCATGTTATTTATCCAATCAGATCTTTGTGTTTCGTTAATTGCAATGTTGACATTTCTGCTTACAGGTGTGTACACGCTTGATTGAATTGGCATAATAAATGATGTTCTGGCCTGTACAAGATTGATTCTTCTTGTTTCTGAATGGTTTGAGTAGTCGTATCCATCCCAGGCACGCACTTTCCAATAATATATTCCGTCTGGTAATGTAGTGTTTGTGTAGTTAGTATCGTTTAATAATTGGTTTATGATGATATTTTCTTGATCTAATGTGCTGTTGTAAATGACTAAGTTAGTTTGTAAGGGGTCTCCATATGTGTCTGGTAATAAATCCCAATCAAATGCGTGTGTGTAAAGATGTGTTCCGTTTGCTGGAAGATTGATTGGAATTTCTGGAACATCGTTTATGATAAAATTTACAGTTTTGTTTCCTATATTTGTTGCTGTATCATTCATCCAGAATGTGATATTATTTGGGGATGCATAAGTTCCTAGGAATGTGGTGTTTAGATTATTACAATTGACAGAGATGTTATCAGTATTGTTGTAGTTTAAATTGTACCAGCATTTATCAGGGTTGACTTCGATGAATGTCCAGTTTAAGAAGTTTGTAAGGTTTATTGTATTGTTTCTTTTAGCAGGAAGTATTTGACTATTGTTTGGAAAAGTAATATTTATTACTGGATCTGTTGTATCTATAATTATCGTTCTTGTTTCTGTTGCATTATAGTAGTTTGCGTAGTCTATTGCTGTCGCATTTAAATAGTAAGTGTTGTCTGGTAAAGATGTGAATGTAGTATTGTAAGCATAGAGGCTTGTTGATGATGAAGTGTATAAGTCTCTGTCTGAATCGTATAAATATATAGTTGCTGTGTCTAGGTTTAAATCTGAATCTTGTACAATTATTTTTGCTGTAATATTATTAGTGTTATAGCTTCCCGATGCGGTAGTTTCTGGATCAACAAAGTAAATAATTGGTGCGATGTTACCATAAACTGTACGTTGTTCACTTCTTCCAGTAAATAATCCATAATCTGTTCCTGTTATTTGGAAGTTGAATTGCCCGTCGGAACTGATATTTGCTTGTCTTTTGTATAATTGGAAGTTATTAACGCTTGTTTGTTTGATGTTTGTATAGTATTGTTCTTCTGCTTCTTTTTCTGTGTAGTCATCTGATGATATTACTAATTCATCTAATAATCCTTCGTAGTAACCGTGTTGTCCAGTAGCAATTTTCATTGGCATGTAATGGGTATTGTATGAATTTACCGTACCTGATGATGATGCGGTTGTTGATATTTCTTGTCCGTCTTTGTATATTGTGAATGCATCGTTGTTGAACATTCCAGTCCATGTAACAGTTATGTGAGCCCAGGTACTTGCTTCTATAGTTGAGATTGCAGTTTTTCTTCCTATATAGCCTGCGTCATCGTATAGTCTTGTTTCAAAAGAGCCATCAGAGTTTATGAATAATTCTAATCCATCATCTGTTAGATATGTTGAAATAATGCTCATTTCTTGTATACTATCAGGGTTTATCCAGAATGAAATTGTGAATTCTGAAGACATATCTGAATTAATTTGTTTATTGATTGAAAGCGATTGTGATCCGTTGAAGTCTGCCGCTTTACCATAGTAAGTCATGGAATTCGAATGTGTTGGTGTTGAGTCAAGGGTTGCTGTTGCAAGGCCCATTCCACCATCCCAGTTTGTTCCACCATGACCTGCATATAGTAATTTGTATTGATTGTCATGCATAACTACAGCTGGTGCACTTGTATGTGTGTCATCGAATTTAGCGTTGCTTCCTTTATCAACTACTGGATTTCTATTGTATTCTTTTTGCCATGTAGTTCCGTCAGTAGATGTTGCATAAGCGATTCTACTGTATGTACCGTCATTGATTCTATACCACATATTGAACACTCCATTCTGGTACAATACTTTTGGTCCGATTACATAATAGTCATCATATGTTCCGCCAAGTTCAAGGCCTACTACAGGTGATCCACTATTTTCTTTGTTCCAACTTATTCCGTCTTCAGATGTTGCATAACCGATATTGGCAGTGGTATCGGATCCAGAATACCACATATGATATTTGCCTTGTGCGTATACCACACTAGGGAAATATGAATGTGTTTTATCAAAATCTCTGTATCCCCCAATATCGAGAACATAGTTCCCATTATTTTTTTTGTCCCAATTTATTCCATCGTCTGACGTTGCGTATCCTATCCTATAATTAGTTCCGTCCGAACCAGTATACCACATTCGATATTTTCCATCGTGGTAAAGTACTGTTGGCCCCCACGCATGAGTAGATTCCCACCCGCCAGATGGACTAATTACCGGATCGCCAGAATTTTCTTGAACCCATGTAAGACCGTCTGTCGATGTTGCGTATCCAACTTGCCAAGAATTGTAAGAAGTACTGTATCCACTATACCATAAATGATATTTGTCGTTTCTGTGTAACAGATCACCCTTTTCAATATAGTTTGAATCAAATGATCCACCAGTCTGACTCATTACAGGGTCTCCATTATTTTGTTTTGTGAACACTATTGAACTTGTATAGTCTGCATGGTATTTTTTTGTACTTAGGTCAAAATTGAATTTTTCTCCGTCTATTGGCCAGGTAGTGTTGTCAAAGTTAATGTATGTTAATAATGAATTGTCAATTATTCTTGTATAATTTCCGCTCCAATTAAAGTATACTTTGTAGAGTTGTGAATCATTGATATTTGCAATTATATCAATATTCCCGGATGCTCCACCACCATGTTCTGGTGTAGGGGATGTGAAATTTATATTTGGTGGGAATTGGTTTATGTATACTCCTGTTCCCACTTCCCCTTCTTGCGCGAATTGTGGTCCGTTTCCTGCGCCAACAATACTTTCGTAATTTGTTTTTCCTTGATAGTTTGATACGTTGTAATAGATTGCTACTCTACCTCCACTACCACCACCACCTTGACTATGATATTGATATTCTCCATCTCCACCGTGAGCTCCAATTGTGCCATTTCCATCTAGAAGATAAGTGTCTATCAGAATTGACCCTCCTGATCCGCCTCCACTGGTTTGTTGGTTGTCAGTAGTGTAACGTCCAATATGACCGTTGGCTGAAATTGTTCCGTTATTATGGAGATAATTTGCAGATATGTTGATAAGTCCTCCTCCGGCACCACCGAAATTATATTTGTTACTTTCAGCCAATGTCCCATAATCATAATAATTGTAAGGTAGACCTCCACCACTACCGAGATTTAATGGGGTTAATTCGTTTCCGTAACTTGATCCACCAAGATATACTTTTGTTTCTGAATAACCACCAGATCCCCCGTAGCCAGCACCAGAACTTCCGACTCTACTTGCGGTTGACCTAACACCTTTTCCGGATCCGTAGTTTGTACTATAGCCTCTGTAATCTGTATTAATTTCTCCGCCAGGAGTTATTGTTAATATATTAGTTTTAAGATTTAACCAATATGTTTTTGATGCATGATTGTCAGAATGTGTGATTACTCCTCCATCCTCAACTACTACTATGTCAAAAGAATGATTGGTTCCTTCGTTAAGTGACAGGATGCCGCCATTTGGAATTGTTATATTATCAATTTGAATATTTGAACCAGAATGTGAAAGAAGTGAAAATTCGCTTAAATTTAGTGTTTCATTTTTGATTAATGTTCCTCTGATGATTAGTGTGTTACCAGAATCTGTTCCTATTATTTGTGTGCCGGAAAGGTTTAGTGTAGAACCCACAGGAACTTCTAAATAACCTTTTTCGGAGAAATAAATTGCATCAAAACTAATTGTTCCTGTAGGGAGTGTACCACCAATCTCATGATAATATCTTTTATCGTAATAATCTCTTTTTAATGGGATTTGCCCTCCTTCAATATTATTATTTTTTACAATAAGTGTGTCGTAATTGTCGTCTATATCTTTGACATAAATTGTACCTGATGCACCGTTACCCGCATAATGATAGCCATCACCACCATAAGCAGTGTATGATCCGGAGAATGTTGATTCATTATAATACACAGCAATTCTTCCACCAGATCCTGCCCCACCGTCGCAGTACCAATCGTTAGCACCATTACCACCATTAGTTCGTATAATTCCAGATCCATC
>CAZYEG010000003.1:0-15783 GCA_964646365.1 uncultured Methanosarcinales archaeon | reverse complement strand
CAGATATACAGATAAGGAGGACTAGTATGAGAAAATCTGATTTTAAATGGGATGGTAGGTTTATTCAGTTAATTGAGTTGCTAATTGACTTATCAATAGTTTTTTTTGGGTTGTTCATAGTCATCTACATTTATGATGAGATGAACAATATAACATTTGGAAGTGTTTTTGAGAATATTAGAGAACTTGCACTTACAAATGTAATAATGTTGTTTTTGGTTTTTATTTTCTTTCGAATCTATAGAACATCAATAACTAAAAATGGCTTTATTACTGTAATTCCAAAAATTTTCATTGCTTTGTTAATGACAAATATTGTGACTGTATTTGTTTCATTATTTATGTCTAAATTGGAATTTTCAAAGACTTTATTCTTATACAGTTTCTTGATTCAGTTTTCTTTATTGTTTATTTTTAAGTTTGCATTTTATCACTTTTTTAAGAGGGTGAATAAGAAGACGGCTATAATAATTGGTCCTTCAGATCAGGCAGATAAGTTAGCAGTAAAGCTTTTATCTGACGCAGAAAGCTATACTGTTCTGAAGTATATTATATATGACGATGATGGAGACCAAAATCAATTATCAACAATATATGAATATATGGATTTAGTAGATTATGTATACTTAACTCCAAATGTATATGAAAAAAAGAAAAACGCGATAATTTCTCATTGTTTAGATAAAAACAAGACATTTTTTTTAGTTCCAAAAATATATGAGTTAGCAATTATCAACTCAAAACTTAACCAAATTGGTGACGTTATGGCCTATGAGATAAAGGGACTTGAAATGAGTCTTGAGGATAGATTTATTAAAAGGTCTTTTGATATTTTTGTTTCTGTTGTCGGAATAATTTTAACAAGCCCAATATTAATTTTTATGACAATATTAATTAAATTATCTGATGGTGGACCTGTGTTGTTCAAGCAGGAACGATTAACAGCTAACAATAAAAAGTTTACTCTAGTAAAATTTAGAACCATGATACCTGATGCTGAAAAACATACTGGACCAGTACTTGCAAGTGAAAATGACCCAAGAATAACCAAATTAGGTCTTTTCATGAGAAAGACAAGAATTGATGAGTTGCCTCAGTTTTTTAACATTCTAAAGGGAGAAATGAGTATTGTAGGTCCAAGACCAGAGAGGGAGTTTTTTGTGGAGCAGTTCGTAAAAGAGAATCCTAATTATAAGTATCGACTTAATGTTAAGGCAGGAGTAACAGGACTAGCTCAATCTCTTGGAAAATATAATACTACTTTTGAGGACAAGTTAAGGTTTGATTTGTATTATATAAGGAATTATAGTTTTTTAGAAGATATAAAAATATTATTATATACAATTAGGACAGTTTTTGACTCAGATAGTACGCAAGGTCTAAGACAAAAAGATCAGGATATCTTTGAATTTTATGGTTATGTTAATATTGCAAAAGATGATAATGATAACATAAGATTTATTGTAAATAAATGATTTTGGAGGTTTTTAATGAATTATAACGAAAGAAAAATATCTGGATTAGTTTCTATAGTTACTCCAATGTATAACTCTGAGAAGTTTATTGGTGATACAATAGAAAGCGTCATTGCTCAAAGTTATGATAAATGGGAAATGATTATTGTCGATGATAAATCCACTGATAGTAGTGTTGATATAGTTGAGAACGTAATATTAAAAAACAAAAAAATTAAACTAATTAAGAACGAAAAAAATGAGGGTGCTGCTGTTTCAAGAAATATCGCTTTAGGTCATACATGTGGAGAATATATTGCTTTTCTTGATGCTGATGATATTTGGAACTGTGATAAACTATTAAAACATATAACTTTCATGGAAGAGTTTGATGTTGGTTTCACATATAGTAATTATGGATTTATTGATATTGATGGTAGTTTCCTTGATTATTATATGACAGCACCTAAAGAGATTAATAGATTTTCGATGTTGCTTGGAAATAAAGTAGGATGCCTAACGGTTGTTTCAAGGAGCGAATATTTTGATTTTAATATCCCTAGGAGTATTAAAAAACGAAATGATTATGCGATGTGGTTAAAAGTGTTAAGGAAAACAAATGGCTATTTAGTTGATGATATATTGGCCAGTTATCGCATAACTAACACCGGTATTTCATCTGGTAGCAAAATCAGGTTGTTAAAGCATCATTACAAAGTATTTAGAATATCAGAAGAATTTGGTATTGTTAAATCACTTTTTCTTACAACTATTAATGGTATCAGTTACTTGCATAATAAGACTAGAGTGAGGAGAATAAAAAAATGAAAGTTGTAAAGTTTAAAGCTGGTTTTGGTAATCAATTGTTTCAGTTTGCTTTTGCTGAGTATTTGAGAGTAATTAAAGGATACTCTGAAATATATATTGATTACTCTTGGGTGAGGAAATGGTACTCAAAGAAAAGTCAAGATTTTGTTGAAGTTTCATTTATTGAAAGAATGAATGTAGACTTAAATATTGGAAACACAAAAAAAATATTGAGGACTTTTTATTACAATCCATTTCATCCTAGATCAAAAAAATATAAATTAGTACTTGCTTTACATCATTATCTAAATCCGTTTTACTATTTTGAGAAAAGTAGAAGCTATAAAGAAAAACTGAATACTAAGAGAATATTGTATTTTGATGGTTATTGGCAAACATATAAGTATTTAGAACCGATTAGAGAACTCTTATTAGAATACTTTATGCCAAAGAGAGAATTTCAAGTAAAAGTCTCTGATGAAGTAAGGCAACTAGAAGATTCAAATTCAGTATTTATAGGAGTTAGAAAAGGGGATTATGTCAAGCAAGAAGGTAGATTTGGAATATTAGATGATAAGTATTATTCTGTTGCAATTCAAGAAATTAAGAATCGTATTGATAATCCTGTATTCTATGTGTTCTCAGATGACATAAACTGGGTTAAGGCAAATATGTTTAAGAGTGAGAGTGTAATATACCTTAATGATAATAATACATATAATGACTATGAAGAGTTTCAATTAATGAGTTTATGCAAACATGCTATAATTCCAAATAGTACATTTCATTGGTGGGCTGCATGGTTAATAAAGAATAAAAACAAATTAGTTGTTGCACCAAAGAATTGGTTCAACGATGGGACAAAAATTGAAATAATTCCACCTAAGTGGATAAGATTATAAGGAGATGAAAATATGAAAGCAATAATTACTGGAGTTACAGGTCAAGATGGATCATTTCTTAGTGAATTTTTACTTGAGAAAGGATACGAGGTACATGGCGTAGTTAGAAGATCATCTGTTAATAATTTCGAGAGGATTGAACATTTGTTAGAGGATGATAATTTTCACCTACATTATGGTGACCTTACAGATTCGTTAAGTGTAATAAAAATATTAAAGAATGTAAGACCTCAAGAGATATATAATCTAGCCGCACAGAGTCATGTTCAAGTATCTTTTGATGTTCCTGAGTATACTGCAAATGTAGATGCAGTTGGCGTATTGAGAATTCTCGAAGCTGTTAGATTATTAGAAATGGAAGAAGTAAAAATCTATCAAGCGTCAACTAGTGAATTGTTTGGAAAAGTGGTTGAGTCTCCTCAAAAAGAAACAACACCTTTCTATCCTTACTCACCATATGCAGTGGCTAAGCAATATGCATACTGGATTGTTAGAAACTATCGAGAAGCATATAATATTTTTGCATCTAACGGAATTTTATTTAACCATGAATCAGAAAGAAGAGGAGAGAATTTCGTAACAAGAAAAATATCAAAACAAGTATCTGAAATTAAACTTGGACTAAGAGATAAGATTCAATTAGGTAATCTGGATTCATTAAGAGATAGGGGATATGCAAAAGATTATGTTGAAAGTATGTGGTTAATATTACAACATGATACTCCTGATGATTTTGTTATTGCAACTGGTGAACAACACTCTGTAAGAGAGTTTTGTACTCTTGCATTCAAGTTCGCTGGTATTGAGATTTACTGGAAGGGTAAAGGTATAAATGAGAAGGGTTATGAGTTAAATACTGATAGATTATTAGTTGAGGTTAACAAAGATTATTTCAGACCAACCGATGTAACAACATTGCTTGGAGATCCAACGAAGTCAATCAATGCATTGAAATGGAATCCTACAAAGACATCGTTTGAAGAATTAGTGAAGATTATGGTTGATTATGATATGAATATGATTAAGAGAAAGTTGAGTAAATAGAAGATGATTTTAGTAACTGGAGCTACAGGGTTTCTTGGAAAGCGAGTATGTAAGAAACTTGAAGAATCTGGGATTAGTTATATACCTACATCTCTCAGTTTGGGAACAGACTTAAGAGACTATAATCAAACACTAAAATTCTTTAAAAAAGTTTCACCTAAATATATTTTGAACTGCGCTTCATTTGTTGGAGGAATACAATTTGGTGAGAAATATTCTGCTGAGATATTTAGAAATAACATGTTGATTATCTCAAATCTATTTGAAGCAGCTAAAGAAGTGGGAGTAGATAAAATAGTTAATCCTATATCGAACTGTGTTTATCCAGCTCAAAAAACACTTTTTAAGGAATCAGAAATCTGGGATGGACCATTACATGAATCTGTTATGGTGTATGGAATGTTACGAAAAATCTCATATATAGGATCATACGCTTATAATAAGCAATTTGGAATGAATACTGTTAATCTGATTTTGTCAAATATGTATGGTCCAGAAGACCATTTTGAAGCAGAAAGGTCACATGCTCTTGGTGCATTAATCATGAAGTTCGTTGATGCTAAAATGAGAAATAAACCAGAAGTCGTTGTTTGGGGAACGGGTAAACCAGTAAGAGAATGGTTGCATGTAGATGATGGTGCATCTGCAATGATACAAGCGCTAAATGTTGAGAATTATATTGAACCAATCAATGTTGGAGTTTCGAAAGGTATTTCCATAAAAGCTATGGCCATTATGATTAAAGAAATAGTTGGGTATGAGGGTGATTTGGTCTATGATACATCAAAACAAGATGGTGCCGCATATAAAACTGTTGATGGAGCGCTTGGTGAGAAACTATTAAAGTGGAAACCAGAGATTGATTTCTTTTATGGTGTAAAGGAAACTATAAGTTGGTACATATCAAATTTATCTAAGGAGTAGATTATGAGAGATATTAGTAAGAATAATACTGTGTTGGCACGACATATTTTAGAGGCTGACGTAAAAAGTGGTCTGAACTTTTTTTCAAATGATGAAGAGTTTATTCAAGTTGGTGTGTGGGAATACAATACGGGAAAAGAACTGAACAAACATATTCATAATAAGTTTGAAAGAGAGATAAATAGAACTTATGAAGTACTTTATATAATTGAAGGTTCAATTAGAGCATTTATATATGATATAGATGAGAATTTCGTTGAAGAATTAGTTGTAAATAAGGGTGAGATATTGATTCTTCTTGAATCTGGACATGGATATGAAATTATGTCTGAATCAACAAGGGTATTAGAAGTGAAAAATGGTCCATATTATGGTCCTGAAAAAGATAGATATAGATTTTAAGGAGGAGCAGATATGGATTTTATATTTCAAATGGAGCCATCAATTGATGACAATGAAATAAATGCAGTTACTGAGTATATGAAAGGTGGTGGATGGCTAACAGAGTTTAGAAAAACTCGTGAGTTCGAGAGTATAATTGCAGAGTATACTGGTACTGAATATTGTTCGGTAGTATCTAATGGTACTGTAAGTCTATCTATTGCTTTGTTAGCTTGTGGAATTAAAGCTGGAGACGAAGTTATTTGTCCTGATTATACGATGGTTGCAACACCAAACTCTGTAGAATTAATTGGAGCACAAGTTGTGTTTGTTGACATAAACCGAGACAACCTGTGCATGGATTTTGAAAGAATGAAAGAGGCTATTACAGCAAAAACCAAAGCAGTTATGCTTGTTACTATAAATGGAAGGTATCCTGACAACATAGAAGAGTTTATTAGGTATTGTAAAAAGAGAAATATATGGGTAATTGAAGACGCTGCTCAATCAATGGGTAGTTTTGTTAATGGAAAGCATCTTGGTAGTTTTGGTGATATAGGAAGTTTTTCATTTAGCGCACCTAAAGTTATTACTACTGGCCAAGGTGGAGCTCTTATTACAAATAACTTAGACTTGTTTGAGAAGATAAAGAAAATAAGGGATTTTGGTAGAGAAAAACCAGGAGCAGATCATTATCTTGTGAAAGGATGGAATTTTAAGTTTACTGATTTACAAGCAGTTATTGGAATTGAACAAATGAAGAAGCTTGATGATAGAATAGAAAGAAAGAGAGAGATGTGGAATCAGTATTATGAACTATTAAAGGATATTGACCAAGTTGAGTTTGTAAAAACTAATATTGATAACACCTCTCCATGGTTCTTTGATGTCTTAGTTGAAGATAGAAGTGAACTAATTAAATTCCTAAAAGATTCCAATATTGGAAGTAGGGAGTTTTATCCACCTCTTCATTCTGAACCTGCTTATAATTATAAAGGCTCTTATCCTGTAACTGAAGAGATATCAAAGAAGGGACTTTGGTTACCTTCTTCAGTTAAAGTAACTAATGATCAGATAAAGTATATTTGTAGTAAAATAAGTGAATTCTATATGAAATGAGTTGATTAGATGGATAATTTATTTTTTGAGAGAAGTGACCTAAAAAGTTGTGGTGAGAATGTGATAATAGGTAAAACTGTTAGAATCAGAAAACCAGAAGAAGTGTCAATTGGAAACAATGTAATAATAGATGATTTTACATATATATCTACTTCACTTGAAATAGGTGATTACACTCACATTGGTGCAAATAATTCTATTATTGGTGGTAAAGGGCATGTGAAAATTGGTAGTTTTGTTAACATTGCTCCATCATGTCAAATTGTAGCTGGATCTAATGATTACCTTGGTGGTGGATTGGTAGGTCCGACTATCCCTTCTGAATTTTCTGGAGATGCACTGATTGGAAATATTAATATAGGAGATCATGCACTTTTTGCATGTAATACGACAATATTGCCTGGAGTATCTATACCAGAAGGGATGTCTACTGGAGCATTTACATTAGTTAATGATACGAAGTATGAACCATGGAGTTTGTATGTGGGTGTCCCAGCTAAATATCATAAAAAAAGAGATGGCAAAAAAATGATTGCATCAGCAAATAATTTAATTTCGAAAGGAAAATAGTATGAACATTCTACTTTTATCTGGTGGTTCTGGTAAAAGACTTTGGCCACTATCAAATGAAACTAGATCAAAACAGTTTCTTAAACTTTTATCAGATGGAAGTTTTGGACACGAATCTATGGTACAGAGAGTTTACAAGCAAATTAAGCAATCAAGAATCGATGCAAATATACTTGTTGCAACTAGTTCAAAACAAGTTGATACTATACATAATCAACTAGGAGATAATGTTGATGTAATAGTAGAACCTTGTAGAAGAGATACTTTCCCTGCAATTGCATTGGGGGTATCTTATTTAAATAGTGTTAAGAAAATAGATCCAAATGAGACAGTTATAGTATTACCTGTTGATCCATATGCAGATATGGAGTATTTTGATGTCCTTAAGGAAATTGATGATGAGGTACAAAAAGATGTTAACAAAATAGTATTAATGGGGATAAATCCAACATATCCTTCTGCTAAATATGGTTATATCATACCCAAAACTAATGGAGATAGATTAGATTTTATTGAAAAACCAACAAAAGAAGTTGCACAAAAGTTAATAGAACAAGGTGCACTATGGAACGGTGGAGTATTTGGGTTTAAAGTTTCTTATCTTCTAGATGTGATAAAGAAACATTTACCATCAACGGAGTATGAATATACATATGACAACTTCATGAACTTACCAAAAATCAGTTTTGATTATGAGGTAGTTGAGAATGAAGAAAACATAGGGATGAAAAAGTACAAAGGCATGTGGAAAGATTTAGGAACTTGGAACACATTGACTGAAGTAATGGATAGAAAAATTAAGGGCAATGTATTACTATCAAAGAGTTCAACTAATACTCATGTTATTAATGAACTAAATTTACCAATTATTGTTCTTGGTATGAGTAATACTATAGTTGCAGCAAGCCCAGATGGAATATTAGTTACTGAAAAGGAACAAAGTTCATACTTGAAACCTCTTGTCGATTCTCTTGACAATAGACCAATGTTTGAAGAAAAGAAATGGGGAGAGTTTGAAGTTTTAGATTTGTTTACAGACAATGAAGGGAATAGAACACTCGTAAAGAAAATAAAAATTAATGCACAAAGTATTATAGGTTATCATTCACATGAATACCGAGATGAAACTATAATGATAATAAGTGGTTCTGGACAAATTAATATTGAGGGAGACATACGAAACTTATCTGTTGGTGATTCTATTAGGATTAAGTCAGATACTAGGCACTCGATTTTTGCAGAGACTGATATGACTATTTTAGAAGTGCAAAATGGTACTGAAATATCTGAAGATGATGTCTTCAGATACACTCTAAGCTGGGTAGTTAATTGAGAAAAATCACTATTATAGGTTGCTATGCTCAAGGTATCAGTGATCACGGAGGGCAGCCTGTTAAGACCAGAATCATTGTTGATGAACTTAGACAAAAAATTGGAATATCTAAAATAAAACTAATTGATACTTATATGTGGAGAAAGAGACCAATTCGTTTCTTGTTAAGTGTTATTAGTTCTTTCGTGAAAAGCAAAAAAACAATTATTATGCCTGCATCTAATGGAATAAAAATTTTCACTGTTATCTTCTATTATCTGTCAAAAGTGTTTCGAGATAAGGATTTGTATTACATAGTTATTGGTGGATGGTTACCTGAACTTCTTAACTCAAATAAGTCATTACAGAAAAAAATGAATGTTTACAACAATATAATGGTTGAAACAAAATCAATGAAAAATGACTTAGAAAGAGCTGGTATAATCAATGTAGTAGAACTAGTTAATATTGTGTCAGCAAAACATGTCGAATCTGTCGCGCATAAAAAAGAAGTATCAAATCCTGTTAAACTAGTTTTTTTCTCGAGAATTGTAGAGAAAAAGGGCATCTTTGAAGCAATAGATGCAATCAAGGAAATTAACCAGAAGCAAAAAACAACTCGATTTGTGTTGGATATTTATGGTAAAGTATATGAGGAAGCAAGTGACAGATTTAATCAAGAAATGAGTAATTCACATGATGATATAAATTATAAAGGATTTGTTGATCCAGATGGAGCAATATCCTTGTTGAGTAAATATGATTTCCAGATATTTCCTACTAAGTTCAAAACAGAAGGAATTCCTGGGTCGATTATTTACAGTTTTTTTGCTGGAACACCAATAATTTGCTCAAGATGGGATAGTTGTTTTGATATTGTTGATGAGAATAGAACAGGATTTACTTATACTTTCAATTCTTACCAGAAACTAGTTAGTACTCTGAATGAACTACTTGAGAAGGACTATGATTATAGTAGAATGAGCAAAAACTGCATTTTAGAGAGTACTAAATACGAATCTACTAATGTGATAGATAAATTAATAGAGCTTATAGAAATTGATGTGGTACAATGAAAAAATGGATATTTAAGTTGAAGCGTTGGATAAAAATGTTACTTGGTAATAGTATAGATCATGTTGAACAAAATATCGGTAAAATATATAGCACAAAAGAATTAAAAGGATATTATAATGACTTGACGCAAAAAGTCACAAAAAGTAATTTACCAACAGATCAGGTGCCTAAGGCACAAATAGGATTTAATGATTATGTAGACTTTCCAATTGCTGTTTTTCAGTACGGTTTAGGTGCTTATGACCTTTTTTTGCTAGAGGGTGAACTTGAGTATTTTGAGAAGTTTATGACTTGTGTTAAATGGGCTTGTGAGACAATAGATGATGAAGGTCGTTGGAATAATTTCCATTACATATATCCTGATAATCCTTATTCTTCTATGGCACAGTCTGAAGGTGTTTCATTATTGTTAAGGGCTTTTAATCATACTGATGATGATAGGTATCTTGACTTGTCACGAAAGGCAATTAAGTTTATGTTGTCGGATTTCAAATTAGGAGGTACAACTAGGTATAAAGATAATGAGGTATATTTGTTAGAATATACACACAAGGTACCAGTCTTAAATGGTTGGATATTTAGTATCTTTTCATTATTTGATTATCTCACTATTGAGAAAGATGATGAAGTGTTAGATGTGTTACAAAAGACAATTAACACTTTGGAAGATAAATTAGATTTATTTGGTTCTAATTTTTGGAGTTACTACAATTTAGATAAGTCAATCATTGCTAGTCCTTTTTACCATAATCTTCATATTGCACTTGTTGATGTGTTATATGATTTGACTGGAAGAGAAAAATTTAAATTATTTTCAACAAAAATGAAATATCAACAGAAATCAAAGATTTCATCATTTAAGGCATTTATTATTAAGGTGTTACAAAAACTGAAAGAGAAGTAAGGTGAATGATTATGATCTTAGGAGGTACTAAAAAACTGAGTGGGTTTAATACTATTGAATTATTGTTATTCCTAATAACTGTTTTTTCAGTATCCCTAATTGACATTAGAATTTCGATTATCCTACTAATTGGTTTTGCTCTTACTTTTGAAGAAAACGTAATTCTTTTAGTTTTATTTAGTCAATTTTTTGAAGGTGCAAACTCTATCATTGAAGGAGTGACATTTTCAAAGATAATTGCTGTTATTTATGTAATATTATTTATGAAGTGGACCTTATTAAAAAAACGAGAACTCAGTTTCGGTATTGTACAGTTTGTAATTTTAGTTCTATTTATATTATGGTATTTATCAGGATTGCTTTTGCTAAAACACAATTTCGTGTATATATATAGTGTTAGTGATATCTCGTTGGTGATAATATTGATAATATCACTTGGTATTATGATACAAGTTTCATCATTTGATAAAATAACCCTTGATAGAATACTTGAAAAAATATTGCTTACAGCTTGTATCTTAAGTTTAATGATATTTGTGATGAGTTTTACTCATGGGCATTATGAGTTTTCTTGGGATGAAACAACGAAGAGATTTACTATTGGATTATTTAATATCAATCAAATAGCTTATCTTGTGACATTTTTATCAATAATGGTATTAACAGGAATATCATTTAAGAAAAAAAACATCATAAATCTGATTTTAGTCTTATCACTAGGGTGTAATGTGTTTATTTTAGTGAAGACTGGGTCGAAAACTGGAATATTATCACTAGGCTTGATGACTATTTTGTATATTCTTTTGAAGTTCAAACCCAAATTAAGGAACATATTTGCATTAACCGCGATGCTATTTGCACTGGTGCTAATTTCTCAAAGGTTACCAGGTATGGATTTTCTATTTGATAGGATAACAAGCTCACTAACAGATTTAGACACTTTTACTAGTGGAAGATTTTCGTTGTCAACAGAACCTCTGGTTTACTTTTGGAACAATGGTCCAGTTATAACTGGTTATGGTTCATCGGAATACGTAGATAGAAGCTTGAATATTCTGTTGCAGAATGTTGACAATGTATCACATAATAGTTTTGTCTCAATTTTAATACGAAATGGATTAATAGGATTGATTTTGTATATTTCATACATATTCATTTTTATCATAGGAGCATTGAAGTTTTTACTTAATAAGAATAAACTAGACGTGATTATATATCCTGTGTTAACACTTTTACTTGTTTCAATAGCTTACAATCTAGAGTATTCTGAGTTGATGTGGTATTGGTTAACATTAGCAATAACAATAGTTGGTTTGGTTTCACATAAATTTAAAGAGGAGTTTAGGTATGACTAATATGAGTGTCCTGCAATTCATTCCAAATCTTGATTTGGCAGGTGCGGAAGTGATGTTGCAAAATCTTGCTACAGAGATTAAAAGAAATAATGTAGATGTCTATGTTGTTACACTTTATAGTAACAGGACAGTAATTCATGAAAGATTAGAGAATGCAAATATTAAGGTTATAAGTTTACAAAAAGAGAGTAACAGTATAATTAACCTTGTACGATTACTAAGAAAAAAGATTAGAGAGTTACGACCAAGTGTGATACATACACACCGTTATGTTCTTCCGTATGCTTTCTTAGCTTCACTTGGAATGAGAACTAAGATTGTACATACTGTTCATAATGTAGCTGAAAAAGAAGTTGGTAAACTTGGATTATTTCTTAATCGCTTTCTTTATAAAATTAAGAGAATACAATTCGTATCAATATCACCCAAAGTAAGGTCAAGTTTATCTATAAGGTATCACATAAAAGATTTAAAGATACCTATGATATACAATGGAATTGATTTAAGTAGGTGTATTAAAAAGGCTTCCTATGATGTTTCAGATGAGTTTAAGATATTGCATATTGGAAGATTCGGAACTCAAAAGAATCATTCTGCTATGATAGATTCTTATTCTGAGTTCCTAAAATATAATAGAAATTCTAAGTTAATTTTAGTTGGTGATGGTGATTTATTTGATGAAATGAAGAATAAAGTTATTGATTTGAATATTTCCAGTTCAGTTGATTTCAGAGGAAGACTTGATAATGTGTTTGAATTATTGAATGAATGTGATGTTTTTATTTTACCTTCTTTGTGGGAAGGTATGCCAATCACACTAATTGAAGCTATGGGAACAGGATTACCCATAATTGCTTCAGATGTTGGTGGAGTTGGGGACATGATTACAAATGAATATGAGGGTGAATTATTCTCTTTGGAAGATTTTGATCTAACAAATAGAATAATTAAACTACATGGGAATCTAGAACTCAGACAGAAATATGGTAGAAATGCGTTTGAGAAGTCTAAAGAGTTTAGTTCAGCAAACATGGCTAAAGCTTATATGGGTTTGTATAAGTGAAGAAATGAGGAGTTAAGATGAGAAGTGCAAACTCAATCAAAAATGTATCATATTCGATTGTTGGGCATATTATTGCTACAATCGTGTCTTTCATAGCTAGGATTTTCTTTCTAAGATATTTAGGAAGTGTATACTTAGGACTAAATGGATTATTCACTAACATATTGACAGTTTTAGCATTAGCTGAAATGGGATTTGCTACATCAATTACATTTAGTTTATATAAACCTATTTATGATAATGATTACTCCAAGATAAATCAATTACTTAACTATTTCAAGAAGGCATATTATGTTGTAATGATAATAGTTATTACATTAGGTCTGATAACCGTACCATTTCTTCATCTATTAATAAAAGAAGTGCCCAATATAGATGAGTCAATAAGAGTTATTTTTTTACTATTTCTTACTAATACTGTTATTTCGTATTTTCTATCATATAAGAGATCAATAATAATTGCATATCAAAAAAAGTATGTAATTACAATATTTAGATATAGTTTGTTCATAGTTATGAACATCATTCAGATACTAGTACTATATTATTTAAAAAGTTTTTATTTGTTCCTTATAATACAGATATTTACTACGCTAACAGAAAATGTATTAATTTCTATTACTGCAAATAAGATGTATCCATTCATTAAAGAAAAAGTTGATAAGTTACCAAAAAAAGAAGCTCAGTCTGTCTTGAAAAATGTTAAAGCAATGTTTTTGCATAGAATTGGGGCAGTAACAGTAAATGCTATAACTAGCATTCTAATTTCAATATATATCGGTATCGTTGAGGTGGGTATCTATTCAAACTATCTTATGATATTGCTTGCACTTACAACAATCATTAATATGGTTTTCCAATCAATAACTGCAAGTGTAGGTAATTTATCATTAGAAAAAAATAAAGATTATGTTCATAAGGTCTTTAGAAGTATACTCTTTCTAAATTATTGGATTATGATTACGACAACCTTGATTTTTTATGTATTAGCTAATCCATTTATTAGAATTTGGTTAGGTGAGGAAATGCTGTTTTCAATGACAATTGTACTTGTAATTGTTCTAAAGTACTATATTGATGGAATCAGAAAATCAGTCCTTACCTTTAGAGATGCTATGGGATTGTTTTGGTATGATAGATACAAGGCTATATTTGAGGCTCTTCTAGGTGGGGGAATGGCATTGTTATTTGTAGGATACTTTGGTTTGATTGGGATTCTTATTGGTGTTATACTTGGAACCTTATGTGCAACTACATTTATTGAGCCTTTCATAGTTTACAAGTATGGATTTGAAAAAAAAGTCAGTGTATTTTTTTATTATTATTTTAAGAACAATTTTATATTTGTGTTTTCCTTAGTAATAATAAACCTTGTTATTGTTTACATTGATATATCTGAACTCTATCAAGTGATTGTTAATTTGATATTGGCAGTACTTCTACCGTCAATATTGTTAATATTATTTTATAGAAAAACAGATGAAATTGAGTATGTGAAAAATATTTTTACGCAGATATTAAATTATATTAAGAGTAAGTTGAGAGGAGCAAAATAAAATGAAGATTACTGTTGTTGGATCTGGATATGTTGGATTGTCCATCAGTGTTTTATTATCACAGAATCACGAGGTAGTAACACTGGATATTGATGAGAAAAAAGTGAACAAGATTAATGCTAGGATCTCTCCTATTAAGGATAGGGAAATTCAGTCATATTTAGAGAAGGATCTTAACTTAAAAGCAACCATTGATTTGGACATAGCATATAGTGAAACAGATTATATTGTTATAGCCACCCCAACAAATTATGATCCTAATACAAATTATTTTGATACTAGTACTGTTGAAAGTGTTCTTAGAGATATTGAATCACACGGAACATCAGCATATATAGTTATTAAGTCAACTATTCCTGTTGGGTATACTGAGCAGATTAAGAAGAGGTATGGTATGACTAATATTACTTTTTCTCCAGAATTTTTGAGAGAAGGAAAAGCCCTATTAGACAATCTATATCCTTCTAGAATCATTATGGGTGATAAGAGTGAGAAATCAATTGGATTTGCCAATCTTTTGCTAGAGGGAGCAAAGTCTAAGGATATTCCTTTACTATTTACAAATAACAACGAAGCCGAAGCAATAAAACTTTTCTCAAATACGTTTTTAGCGATGCGAGTTTCGTTCTTTAATGAGTTAGATACATATGCTGAGTTAAAATGTCTTGATGCGAAAGCTATTGTATCTGGTGTAAGCTATGATCCCAGAATTGGAGACTATTACAATAATCCTTCTTTTGGCTATGGTGGGTATTGCTTACCAAAAGACACTAGACAACTTTTAGCCAACTTTGATGGTGTTCCAAACAATATTATAAAGGCAGTGGTTGAATCAAACATAACAAGAAAGAGACATATTTCAGAAATGATTATGTCTAGAACTCCAAATATAATTGGTATTTATCGATTAACAATGAAAAAAGATTCAGATAATTATAGAGATTCGTCAATATTTGGTGTCATTGATAATCTACCTAATAGTGTTGATGTAATAATATATGAACCTACCTTGAAAGAGAAATATTTCAATAATTATGAGATAGTTCATGACCTTAAAGAGTTCGCATCGAAAGCTGATGTGATTGTTGCTAATAGAATTGATGATGATATTAAAACATTTATAGATAAGGTTTACACTAGAGACCTTTACAGTAGAGATTAGGTGAGATTATGAGTATATTAGTTACAGGTGGTTTAGGATACATAGGATCACATACAGTTATTGAATTATTTGAAGAAGGATATAACGACATAATTATAGTAGATAATTTATCTAACAGTAAAATAGATGTTCTTTGGAGTTTAGAAAAAATAG
>CAZYEG010000002.1:0-15785 GCA_964646365.1 uncultured Methanosarcinales archaeon | reverse complement strand
TTCCATTTATTCTCATTAATTAAAGATGTTAAAAAAATTAGAACTCTTCTAAAAAGGCCCGATAAACCATTTGCAATTATGTGTAAAGATATTGAGATGGCAAAACAATATGCTACAATTAGCACAAAAGAAGAAGAGCTTCTCTTATCTCCTGCCAGACCAATAGTAGTGCTAAAAAAACATGATACTAAATCTACACCAGAAGTATCTGAACTCGATTCAATCGGAATCATGCTTCCATATACTGCTCTTCACTACATGCTCTTTAATCATATTAACAAACCTTTGGTAATGACATCATGCAATATTCCTGGCGAACCAGTATTAATCAAAGAAAAACTTGGAAAAAACTTTCTGACACATGAAAGAGAGATTGTCAACAGATGTGACGATTCTGTAATAAAAATAATCAACAACAGTCCTCTTTACTTAAGAAGATCTCGCGGTTTTACCCCACTCCCAATCAAACTTCCAGAGCCAGTAGAAGACTGTCTGGCACTTGGCGCAGAACTCAATAACGTAATTGCAATTGGAAAAAACAATAACTGCTTCTTATCACAATACATAGGAAACACATCTAAATTAAAGACATATGAATTCATGAAAGAAACCGTGCACAAACTTATCCATCACACAAGATTAAAACCAAAAATAATAATATGTGACCTCCACCCAGAATACAACTCAACTATTCTCGCAAAAGAACTATCAGAAAAACTCTCAATCCCACTTATCCAGATCCAGCACCACAAAGCCCACGTTGCATCAGTTGCAGCAGAACATAACCTGAAAGATTATGTTGGAATAGCAATGGATGGGCTTGGCTACGGAGAAGATGGCAATATTTGGGGCGGTGAAGTATTTTTGTCAAAAAACAACCAACTTACAAGAATCGGTCATCTTGAAGAACAACCTCAACTTGGAGGAGATTCCGCAACCATTTATCCATCAAAGATGCTCTTTGGAATTCTTAACAGATTCATGAGTACAGAAGAAACCCAAAACCTAAACATCTACACAAAAGAGGAGATAGCCCTCTACCAAAACATGCTCAAACAAGACTTCAACACTCCAATTACAACAAGCGCTGGAAGAATACTTGATGCTGTATCAGCACTTCTAGGATTCTGCGATAAAAGAACATATGATGGAAGACCCGCAATTATTCTTGAAGCAAATTCAACAACACCCTATAACATAGAACCAGTCATAATAGACAATATCTTATCAACAACCCACCTTTTCAAATATATCATACAAAACTTAGACAAAGATAGAACAAAACTCGCTGCAACTACACAAATATACCTTGCCAAAGGCCTATTAAACATTGCAAAACAGTTCTCCCTCCCGATCGTTGCAAGTGGTGGTGTAATATATAACAACATAATTACAGATTTTTTCTTAAAAAATGGCGTTTTGATAAACAAAAATACCCCCTGTGGAGATGGCGGCATCTGTTATGGTCAAGTTACTCTCCTCAAGAACAAAAATCTTTATAAACCGTAGCTTAATCAGAAATCTTATGGTTAATGAAATTGTTGAAAAACATCAAAATAACAAAAATATAATCACTATTCTTCAATCCATACAAGAAAAATTTGGCTATATTCCTGAAAAAGAGACAGCAGAGATTGCAAAAGGGCTAAATATACCACTTGTAAAACTCTGGGGTGTAGCAACATTTTATTCACAATTCAAATTTGAAAAAAGAGGAAAATATGTTATTGAAGTCTGTAACGGGACTGCATGCCATGTAAACAATTCTAAAGATATTATAGAACATATCAAAGAGACACTAGATATCGAAGAAGGAAAAACCACAGAAGATGGACTTTTCACATTAGAACTTGTCAATTGCATTGGTGCTTGTGCCAGATCTCCAGCAGTAATGATAGATGGTAAAGTATACGGCAATCTTGACACTAAAGAATTAAACAAAATAATAAAGGAATATAAAAAAAATGGTTAAATGCTTATTTTGCGAAGAAGAACTTACCGATGGTACATTATTTCATGATTCAGATAGATGTAACAGTAAAAGAAAAGAGATACTTGATTCAATAACAAAAGATGATCGTATCACTGTTGGTCTTGCAACATGTGGAATCTCCGCAGGCGCACAGGTTACACTTGATAAACTCAAAGAAACAGAACAAAACATACCTATTGAAGGTGTCGGATGTGCTGGAATGTGTTTCAATGAACCTGTAGTCACAGTAAGAAAAGATGGCAAGACAGCAATCTATTCGGACCTAACCTCTGATAATGTTGAAGAACTTGTAGAATCAATAAAGAATAACACCAAGCTTCAAGAAAAATTTATCGGAGAAAAATTAACTGATATTGATTTCTATAAAAAACAAAAAAGAATACTAATGAAAAGATGTGGCCTGATAAATCCAACAGATATAAAACAATATATTTCTACTGGAGGATTTGCAGGTTTAACAAAAGCCCTTTCAATAGGTCCTGAAGAAGTCATAAAGACCATGAAAGATTCTGGATTACGAGGCCGAGGAGGCGCTGGATTTCCTACTGGACTCAAATGGGAGTTTGCTTCAAAACCAAAAGGCGAAAAGTATGTTGTAATCAACGCTGATGAAGGTGACCCTGGAGCATTTATGAACAGGATACTTATGGAAAGTGATCCCTATCAAGTTTTAGAGGGATTCATTATTGCTGGATATGCAACTGGTGCAAATAAAGGAATAATATATACAAGAGCAGAATATCCTCTAGCAATAAAGACACTCGAAAAAGCAATCGCAACATTAAAAGAAAATAATCTTATCGGAGAAAATATATTAGGAAAGGGTTTCTCATTTGAAATATCTATCATGAAAGGAGCTGGTGCATTTGTATGTGGTGAAGAAACCTCTCTTATGCGTTCAATTGAAGGTAAAAGAGGACATCCAAAACCAAGACCTCCATATCCTGCAGAATCAGGCATATTTGGCAAACCTACCAACATAAACAATGTTGAATCTTATGCACACGCTTCAAATATACTAGCAATAGGTGCTGAAGAATATCAAAAACTTGGATCTGAAAATAATAATGGAACAAAATGCATATGCTTAACAGGAAAAATAAAACATTCCGGAGTAATAGAAGTTGAACTTGGCATACCACTAAGAGATCTTATTTACGATATTGGTGGCGGAATCAAAAATGATAAAAAATTCAAAGCAGTCCAATCTGGCGGACCTAGCGGTGGATGTATTGTTGAAAGCGAATTAGACACACCACTTGACTTTGATCACATCCCTAATACTGGAGCAATAATGGGTAGCGGTGGATTAGTTGTAATGGATGAAGAGGATTGTATGGTTAATGTCTCTAAATTCTTCTTAACTTTTACAGCAGATGAAAGCTGTGGAAAATGCGTTCCTTGTAGAGAAGGCACAAAAAGAATGCTTGAACTCGTTGATAAGATATCAAAAGGACTAGCTCAAGAAGCTGACCTTCAAAGACTCAAAGTTCTTGCAACAGTAATCAAAGACACATCTCTTTGTGGACTTGGACAGACTGCACCAAATCCAGTACTCTCAACACTTGACAAATTCAAAGATGAATATATGTCACACATAGTAGACAAAAAGTGCCCAACACAAAAATGCACAGATCTACTAAACTATGACATCACTGACAAATGTGTAGGATGCGGAAACTGTGAAAGACATTGTCCAGTTGATGCAATAAAAGGAAAATTAAAAGAAAAATTCATAATCGATCAGGAAAAATGCATAAAATGTGGACAATGCTACAAAGCATGCGCATTCAAAGCAATAAACAGAGTGTAAAAAATGGAAAATATAGTTAACATAATAATAAACAACATGGAGATAAAAGCACAAAAAGGAGATACTATCCTAAAAGCTGCAAAAGAAAATGGTTTTTACATACCTACTTTCTGTTACCACCCAAGATTAAAGGTTGTTGGTGCATGTAGAATTTGTGTAGTCGAAGTTGAAGGATCAAAAAATCTCCAGACTTCATGTTCAACACCTGTAAGGGAAGGAATGAAAATCAAAACAAACAGCGAAAGAGTTATCGAAGCACGTAGAGTAATACTTGAACTACTTTTAGCAAATCACGATCTTAATTGTCCAACATGCAGAAAAAATCTAAATTGTAAATTACAATCATATTCAAAAGATCTTATGATTGAAGAAATACCTTACGAAGGAGAGAAAAAACATTATCCTAAAGATTCAAGTTCTGTATCAATTGAAAGAGATCCAGACAAATGCATATTATGTGAAAGATGTGTCAGAGTATGTAATGATGTCCAAACTGTTTACGCTATAGAAAACTTCAACAGAGGTTTCAATATTGGAGTCAGTACTCCTTTTGAACATAATCTAGAAAAGACATCTTGTGTAAACTGCGGCCAATGCGTAGTAAATTGTCCAACAGCTGCATTAAGAGAAAAATCTGACATAAAGAAAGTTGTAAACGAACTCAGAACAAAAGAATCAGGAAAAAGCAAAAAACATATTGTCGTACAAGTTGCACCATCTATAAGGGCAACATTAGGTGAATGTTTTGGCATTGAACCTGGAAAATTCATTACAGGAAAAATGGTCACTGCACTTAAACGTCTTGGTTTTGACAAAGTTTTTGATACAGACTTGTGCGCAGACATGACAATTGTAGAAGAAGCTACAGAATTCATAAAAAGATTCACTAAAAACGAAAATTTACCACTTATAACAACCTGTTGTCCTGCATGGATTAAATTTGGCGAAGAATTTTATTTCGAACAATTAAACCACATGTCAACATGCAAATCCCCTCAAGCAATGATGGGAAGTCTTATCAAAAATTACTATGCAAAAAAGAATAACATCAACAGAGAAGACATCTATCTTGTAGACATCATGCCATGTACTGCAAAGAAATTTGAAGTAAAGAGACCTGAATTCAACGATGATGTAGATGAAGTCTTAACTACAATAGAACTTGGTCAACTAATCAAGAAATTCAATATCGATTTTGTCAATCTTCCAGAATCTGAATTTGATTCACCTTTAGGAGAATCTACTGGTGCTGCAACAATATTCGGAAGGACTGGCGGAGTAATGGAAGCAGCATTAAGAACTGCAGCTGATCTTATTACAGGCCAAGACATACAAGAAATTGAATACACACAAGTAAGAGGACTTAACACAATCAAAGAAGCGGAACTTGATATTGCAGGAAAGAAAGTAAAGATTGCCGTTGTTCATACATTATCAAAAGCAAGAGAAATAATGGAACAGATAAAGAATGGCACTTCACCATACCACTTCATAGAGATCATGGCATGCTATGGAGGATGCATTGGAGGAGGAGGACAACCACCAATATCATCCGACGAAAAAATTCTAATAAAAAGAGCAAACGCATTAAATGACAGTGATAAATCTTCAAAGATTAGAAAGTCTCATCACAACAAGACACTTCTAAAATTATATGAAGAAGAATATGGAGAATTCGGAAGCCACAAGGCACATGAATTCTTACATACAAAATATGTAAAAAGGAATTTTATCGGATAATTCTATAAAGCCAGTATTCCTACGTTAGATGGTCTAATCATTCCCCTTATAGTAAAAAGTACTATAAAAATCAAAAGTATTATAAAATAGAAAATTAAGAAAGAGATAGATGGGGGAAAATCAGTATACTCTTAAAAAAAGCAGATTACAGTCATTAATTGAAGAAATAAACAAAAATGGCGAATTTATTGGACCCACAAAGGGAAGCAATGAAAAAAATATTAAAAAAAGCTTATTCTCAAAAATCACTAACACAGAACAAATATACCTTAAGACAAAGACGTATTATCCTGTAAAAACATTCTTTTTCAAACCTGATGAAGTTCTGCTTAAATTTGATGGAAACAATATAATTAATCCTGAAATTAAACTAAAACCGCAAGTCTTTTTTGGGCTTAGAAAGTGTGACTTAAACTCAATCTGGCACCAAGATATTGTCTTTCTTGAAGAGAATCCCGATCCATTCTATAAAAGAAGAAGAGATAATTCATTGTTGATTGGCTACCATTGCAAAAAAGGCGACGATTACTGCTTCTGTAACTCATTCGAACTTACAGATTTTTTTGACCTAATGTTCTTTGAGAAAGGAGACAGTTACGCTATTGAAGTAGGTAGCAAAAAAGGGCTTGAATTCATAGAGAAAAATAAATCATTCTTCAAGTCTGGAAAAAATCTTATTACAGATGCTGATAGAGTTACCAAAAACAAAAAAGAATTGAAAACAACTGACATAAAAGATCTATATAATAATAAAGATTGGGAAAAAGGAGCAGATAAGTGTCTCAGTTGTGGAGCATGTAATTTTATTTGTGGAAATTGTCATTGCTTTGAGATTGATGACAACATAAATTTTGATCTTAAGACCGGTGAACGGGTGCGTAAACCTGCATCATGCCAGCTAAGAAACTTTACAAGAGTTGCAGGAGAACACGTATTTAGAATATCAAAACTTGCACGATTCAAGCATAGAATATATCATCAGATTCAATATTTCAAAGAAAGACATCACGTTACATTCTGCACAGGTTGCGGAAGATGTATTGAAGGTTGCCCTGCAAGGATAGACTGGATAAAAATTATTAATGAGATGAAAAAATGAACAAAAAAGATTTAATCGCTTCATCACCATATAAGCCGGAACCTAAAAAAGTTATCTATTATAAGAGAGAGACTGCCGATTCCTTCACAATAAGGCTCGACTGGCAACTTGATCACAAGCCTGGGCAATTTATATTCTGTTCAATACCTGGCATCGGTGAAGCACCAATCTCAATCTGTTCATACTCTGACAAATATGTCGAATTAAATATCAGAGAAGTAGGAAATGTCACAAAAGCACTAGCAAAAATCAAGAAAGGTTCGATGTTACTAGTAAGAGTGCCATATGGAAAACCATATCCTATGGAAATATTTAGACAAAAATCAATAGTTATCATTGGAGGAGGTTGCGGTGTTGCACCTCTCAAAGGAGTTATTGAATATATCGATACAAACCGATTTGAATTCAAAGACATATTTTTATTTTTTGGCTTTAGGACTCCAGATGAACTTCTTTTTGAAGACAGTATCACACACTGGCAAAAAAACTTCAAACTCAAAGTTAGTTTTGACAAAATTGTTGGCAAATCATGCTATACAGGAACACAAGGATTTGTAACACAACAAGTAGATAATGTAATTAAAGATAACAAAAACAAAATCGCATTCATATGTGGTCCGCCAATAATGATTGAAAAGACTGCAGAAATACTAAAAAATAAAGGTTTCAAAGATGAACAGATCTATATCAGCGCAGAAAGATTGATGTACTGCGGTCTCGGTAAATGCGGAAGATGTATGATACATGGCAAATACACTTGTCTGGACGGAGCAGTATTCAGATACGATGAATTAAAAGATTACAAGGATGATTAAGATGGCTAAACCAAAAGTTGGATTTTATGACCTCACCGGATGTCAAGGATGTTTACTTAGTGTAATCTTTAATGAAGATGAAATTCTTGACATAATAAATGCAGTAGACATTAAAGAATTTAGATTTATTATGGGAGAAAAATATGACGGACCTCTTGATATATGCTTTATTGAAGGAAACGTCACTTCAAAAGATGACCTTGAAGTCTTAAAAAAACTTAGAGCAAGATCAAGCATTGTTATTGCTCTTGGAACATGTGCATGTGAAGGATGCATCCAAGCAATGAGAAAATATCACAACAAAAAAGATATCACTCCTCTAACTTACAAAAAAAATAAACAAAATGTAGACATTGGTGAACCTAAAGCAATTGATGAATTTGTAAAAGTAGAATTCAAGGTCCCTGGTTGTCCTCCTGACAGAGAAGAAATTAAAAAATTCATAAAGTTCCTGCTTATTGGAAAGACTTTCAGACCATATTCAGATCCTGTATGCAAAGAATGCAGACTCCAAGAGAATGGATGCCTTATAGATGAAGGAGAAATTTGTCTTGGCCCAATTACAAGAGGAGGATGTAATGCAGTATGCACAACTAACGGATTAAAATGCTACGGTTGCAGAGGTCTTACAGAAGATCATAACTTTGAAGAATATTTTAAGCTAATGAAAGAAAAAGATCACAAAGTAGAAGATGTAAAAAAGATTCTTGACACATTCATGGCAAGAAGCGTTGACGAAAAATTAAAAGGAACAAAACAACGAAGGGTTCATTAAAATGGAAAAAATCACATTAAACCACATAACAAAAATTGAAGGTCATGCAAGACTTGACTTAAAAATATCAAAAGGAAAAGTCAAAGAGTGCAAACTAGGATCCGTTGAAGGTTCAAGATATTTCCAAGGGCTTTTAGTTGGTAGAAAATGGGACGATGCACCTGTAATCACATCAAGAATATGTGGAATATGTTCATCTGCTCATGGTGTTGTTTCTGTAATGGCCCTTGAAAATGCATTTGGTGTAAAACCAAGCAAGCAAACTGTTCTTCTAAGAGAACTACAAACAATTGGAGAAAGAATCCGTTCACATGCTGCACATTTATACTTCTTAGCTTTACCTGATTGGCTCGGATACAAATCAGCCATCGCTATGGCACCTAAATTTGGTAATGAAATCAAACGTGCATTAAGACTTATAAAACTAGGAAACGAAATGGTAACTGCAGTCTCTGGAAGAGTAATGCATCAAGTTGCTACAAAAACTGGCGGATTTGGTCACCTACCAAAACAAGAAGAATTAGATGATTTCAATAATCGATTAAAAAAATCAAAAAAAGATATCTTTGAAACCGCAAAACTTATCGCATCAATAAAAGTCCCAGAATTCTCTACTGACGGACCGATGTTCTCGCTTCACAGAAAAGACAGATATGCTGTATCTTACGGAGATATCAAAGTAGGAGAAAAAATATTTGCACAAAAAGATTACAAAAGAGTAATGAAAGAATATCATGAACCATATTCAAACTGCAATTTTGTTGTAAAAAGCGGGAAAGCATATTATGTTGGCGCTCTTGCAAGACTAAACAATAACTGGGAACATCTTTCTCCTGCTGCAAAAGCATTCTCAAAAAAGATTGGTTTTAGTGTTCCTGATGCAAATTCATTCAAGAATAATCTCGCTCAAGCAATAGAACTTATCCATCATTGGGAAGACACCATAAAGATACTTTCAGATTTCAAAATAAAACCTGAAAAACCTAAAAAATTCAAGGTCCAAGCCGGAAATGGTGTTGCTGCGAACGAAGCTCCTCGTGGAACTGTATGGCATGAGTATAAGATAAACAAATCTGGTGACATCAAATATGGCAACGTCATTGCACCAACAACACAGCAATTAAGAAATATTCAAGAAGATATTGCAAAATACGTGCAAATTATGCTTGATAATGGAACAAAACAAAAAGACATGCCTTTAGAGATTGAAAAATTGATCAGAAACTACGATCCATGCTTCTCATGTGCAACACACTTCTTAAAGGTTAACTGGTTGTAAGTAGATAATTTTATAAACAATAAATTCTAGGATTAAACTATGTTTAGTATTAATCCAGGAAAACATTATTATGAAGGAATATTGAGAACACTTGGTGTTGAACAAGATATCTCAGAAGAACCTAACATAGAAGAAATTAGAGAAGAGGTTTTAAGATTATTTGAACATCCTGACAGCAAAAGTCATTGTATTCATGAATTAAATCAAATATATAGTGCTGTAAATACATACTTTTCAGACCAAGAAAAATATTATTTTCATCTTATGCAGTATTTTTCAGGTCTATTTCAAAGCTTAGATACAAATAATGCAGCGAAGTTTAGAATAGAGAATAATTTTGAACTACACGATATTGTTGTTAAATTAAGAGATTTTATTTTCTGGTTCCAAAAGATAAGTAAAATAACTAAAGGTATAAGATTTAACAATATGGAAAATTCTGACATCATCAAAAAGATAATTCAACTATTAACGGCCTTAAGAGAATTACACGAAAAAACAGCTAAAGAAGGTGAAGTATTAGGAGGAGCTATAGAACATTTTGATAAAATAATCAAAAAAATGGAAAGGATTAGAGAAAGCCTAATAAATACTGAAAAAAGATTACAATCTCTTGAACGAGATACATAAAAATTATCTCAAACTAAATTTTCATCAATAATTCTTTTATTTTCTCTTTAATATTATCTTTATCTACCTTCATCGGAAGACCTATTATCTTTACTTTCCCAACAGAATCAATTTCTTTAAGCAACTTCAATAAAAATCCAAGATCAAAATCATGTAAACTAACAAGTTTCGTCGCCTTCAACTCAGAGACATCATCAATCAGCACAACATCCTCTATCCCTTCAACGACATCCATAATCACAATGTCCTCTTTCAACTCTTCATAGATATCATATGGATCAAAGACTTTAACGAACTCAACACCTGCAATAGACATCTCATCTGCTAACACAAGCGCCATCGTATCCTCAGGAACAAGCTTATTTCCAAAACAATATACTTTCATACAGATAAAGAATACAGTGACAAATATAAAGATTTATATACAATCCTTAACAAAATATACATATTCGGGGTGAATAATAATGGGATGTTACACTGTACCAACTGCAGCAGCAATTATACACTTTTTTATGAGAAAAAAGAATCCAGAATGGAAAGTTAGCGAGAAACACAAAACTCTAAACAAACTATTTCTTGGTGGAACAATATTTGGTGTTGTTGACCATTGGTGGAATGGAGAACTATTTGCATTCAGCGCAAGAGACATATTGCTTGGATTTGTAATAACGGCTTCAATAATGCTTGTATGGTTAGTTATGATCTATACAGAAAAACAGAAGTTGACACATAAATCAACAAATTAATTTTTTTCTTTAATGTTTATGTTCTATAGAAAGCAAATGCTCTCTTCTATGATTCAAGATATTAGCAATTTCTTTAAAACCACTATCTGATCCTTTTTCAGTCTTCACTATTCTTGCTTTCGGATTAAGTAAAGTTATATCCTTCAAATACTCCTCATCATCAAAATCAACCATCAAAGCAATATCCATCTTAGAAATAACAACAACTCCAGCTCCTCTAAATATCACAGGATACTTCTTCGGTTTATCAGACCCTTCAGTTGTAGAGCTAACAACCAGATCCACATGCTGACCTATATTAACACCCGCCGGGCACACTAAATTCCCAACATTTTCAATGAACAAAAACTTCTTACCAGTTATATCACAATTCTTAAGTGCATCATCTATCATTTGCGCACTCAAATGACAACCTGAATGTGTATTTATCTGATAACCAGAGATACCCACATCTTCAAGTCTTTTCTTGTCGACATCAGATTCAAGATCACCCTGAATAACAAACATATTGGAAGCACCAAGAATATTTGCCAAATTCTCAATAACTGTCGTCTTACCAGAACCTGGCGAACCTAAAACATTAACACAAAAAACTCCATTCCCCTTTAATTTATGCCACGTATCATGAGCGATCATATCATTATCTTCTGTAACTGATTTATCAATAACAATCGTCTCTTCACAACCGCACTCATCACACATTATACTTTCATCTCCCTAATCTTTATATCGTCTCCCTGGACAACTTCAATATTTGTTGATGTACACGATGGACAAAGCATAAAAAATGGTTCTTCAACCTCTCTTTTTGCTCCACAATCCTTACATTTTACTATCCCAGGAATCTCAATTGCAATCAACTCCGTCTCTTTAAAAAACTTTGAATCTTTTTTTAGAACATCAAAAAGCTGCTTAATGACAAACGACTTAAAAGTTGTAAGATACCCCACTTCGATTGTTACGACCTTTGGGTTTCCTGTTTTTTTCTTCTTTACTTCGTCCTCAATCATTTGCATGATCTTTTTAGTAATTGCCAGTTCATGCATTCTAACATATCCTCGGAACAATTCGTCCTGTGGGCACAGGCAATATCCTCTCCCCTAAAAACGTCTTCAATACCACTCCGCTGCCATCAACAATCTCTCCAACAATTGATGCATCAGAATTATATTTTTTTAACCCGCATAAAACCTCATCCGCTTTAGTTGCAGAACAGACACAAACAAATCTACCTTCAGAAGCAAGCTGATAGATGTCTATACCAAGCATATCTACAATCTTTTTTACTTCCGGCTTTGCAGGAATATCTTCTTCTAAAAGACGCATCCCCACATCATTTTTCAGACAGATCTCATTTAAAACTGCTGCAATTCCGCCTCTTGTCGGATCCTTTGCAACCTTAATAAGTCCTTTAACATCATTGACTTCACGAATCAATGGCTTAGAATCTGTAACTATATCAGTTTCAAAATCAAATCTCTTAGATAAAAGTGCAGCTGCATGTTCACCAATACCACCAGAAATAATCACCTTATCACCGACTTCAAGTTTTTTATCAAAAAGATCATCCTTCATGACCAACCCGACACCAGATGTATTTATGATAACTCCATCAAGATCCCCTTTTGCCATTACCTTTGTGTCACCAGTAACAACAGGAATATTATACTCTTTAGAAACCTCTTTAATAGAATCCATTATTCTACCAAGATCTTTTTTTGAAAAACCCTCTTCAATCACAAGACCTATTGAAATACCAAGAGGATTTGCGCCCATTACACAAAGATCATTTACCGTGCCACACACTGCAAGATGTCCAATATCTCCTCCTGGGAAAAATACCGGACTAACAACAAACGTGTCTGTCGTAAACACAATCTTTTCTTTATCATTAATATCCAATGTTGCAGAATCATTGTCAGAGTTCTCCCAGTTTCCTCTAAAGAACTCGCCATAACTCTTTATCAACATCTCCATTTCTGCTCCACCAGAGCCTTCACTAAGCTTCACAAAATCTTTCATTTGCCACACCTATATGATATTGAACAACTTCCTTCAGCAGAGACCATGCAGGCTCCCTGAGGATCTTCCGGTGTACATCTTTTACCATACAATCCACATTCAACTGGCTCAATAAGCCCTTTTAATATCTCGCCACATCTACATCCCGTATTTTTTGGCTTATCAATTTTATCAAATATTTCCTTATACTTGATTTTTGCATTAAGATTATCATCACGAACCTCAAGGCCTGACATTGGTAACACGCCCAGTCCTCGCCATTCACTATCAACAACTTTAAACGTTTTATTGAGGAGATCTTGCGCAAGCTTATTCCCTTCATCCGTAACCGCTTCAGTATAACCATTCATTACTCCGCTCTTCCCTTCCTTAATCATCCCAATAAGAAGAGTGATTCCTCTCATGATTCTTTCAATACTAAACCCCGAGATCACCTGTGGAGCATCAATACCTTTATACGCATTCACACCAATAATAGTCGACACATGTCCAGGATTAATAAAACCGTCAACCTTTACTTCACCTGCTAAGAGCGCTTCCATTGCTGGAGGAACTAGTTTATGAACAGAATAAACACATACACCATTATCTAAAAGAAATGCTGTCATTGGAGCGGTTGTTTCAAACCCTACACCAAAAAAAACAATATCTGGATATTTCTCCTTAAGCTTCAACACTTCAGTTGTCGAATAAACCTCAAAAACTTTTCCAGTTTTCGCTTTTGCATCATCAAGACTTACCCTGCTTCCCGGCACTCTCATCATATCCCCATATGTTGCAACAGGAACGCCATTATATGCAAGCTCAATCATGCAATCAATATCATGCTGCGAACTTACACAAACAGGACAACCCGGTCCAGAAATAAGTCTTACATTTGATGGCAAAAGACTTCGAACACCATACTTCATGATCACATTAGTATGTCCGCCACATATTTCCATGATAGTCACATCTCTACCAATATTAATCTTTTTTATTTTTTCAATATACTCCAAAACTAACTTTTTATCATCCATCGTCTACATCTGGCTAATCAAATCAATTGTCTCTTTAGCCCTTTTCTCATCAACTTTTTCTATTGCAAAACCCGCATGGACAAGAACATATTCGCCTACTTTTGAATCCACTAAGCTCACATTCACTGTTTTTTTGACACCGCCATAATCTACTCTAGCGCTATCTCCGTCTCTTTTGATTATTTTCGCAGGAATTGCATAACACATACCAACTATAATATTAACCTAATTTTTAATTGTTTTGTTATTTTCAATAATATTTATTAAGATTGTTGCATTAACACTCTTATAATGCGCATAAAATACAGAATAACATACTGGATATTCATGCTAACATTTCTCCTAATCACAGTATATAATTTTTTTAATAACTCAAAATGGGGTTCAGATACAATCTTCTCAATGGTTTGGGTAACAATATTTTATTTCAGTATCAAAAAATTTTCATTTACAGTTCGCGAATTCATATTCATTAATCTTGCCTTTTTAGTACACTGCCTAGGTTCGTTCAATCTTTATTCAATCCAATCAACAATCATTGGATACGACACGTTCGTACATCTTTTTAGTACAGCCACTGCAGGATACATTGCTATAAGATTCCTCAATCAAAAAAAAAGTATAAAAACAAAATTTTTCTTTACAGCATTGATGGCAATATCAATAGTAGCCTTCTTGGGAATAATCATAGAAACTATAGAATACGGTGGAAATGAAATACTTGGTACAGGCGATGGTATGTTTAGGACTGGGTCAGAAGATACTAATGGAAAACCTTGTGGTATCTATAACGATACCATGACCGATATAATTACAAACACACTTGGTTCTATCTTAGGGATACTCATCTATTCTATGACTAGAGCGAAGAAAGCAACTCTTTAATGTGTTCTACATTCTTATCAAATGCTTCTTTCTCCTCTGCTGAAAGCTTGACTTCAACAATCTCTTCGACACCGACTTTACCCAATTTTACAGGTACACCAATAAACACATCAGAATGACCATATTCCCCTGCAAGCATCGCTGCGCAAGGAAGAATCTTCTTCTTATCATTAACGATTGAATCTACCATCTCGCATACTGCAGCTCCCGGAGCATAATATGCAGATCCAGTCTTTAACAAACCCACAATTTCTGCTCCACCTTTTCTGGTACGATTTACAATTTCTTCAATCTTTTCAGCTGAAAGGAAGTCTGTAATAGGAACGCCGTTTACATTTGAATATCCTATAAGAGGAATCATCTGATCACCATGTCCTCCAAGAACCATAGCATTTACATCTTCAGGAGAAACATTTGCAGCTTCAGAAATAAAATAAGAGAACCTTGCAGTATCTAATACCCCTGCCATACCTACAACTCTCTGTTTATCAAACCCTGTAACCTTTGCAGCCAAACTCACCATAACATCTAATGGGTTTGAGACAACTATTACAATTGAGTTTGGAGAATTATCTTTTACCTTCTCACAAACATCTTTCATAATCTTAGAATTAATCTCAACCAAATCATCTCTACTCATGCCTGGCTTTCTTGCAACACCAGCAGTAATCACGATAACATCACTACCTGCAATGTCTTTATAATCATTAGTTCCTTTTATACTCGTACTTATTCCAAGTACTGGAGTAGCTTCTGACATATCAAGTGATTTCCCTTGAGGAATGCCTTCAACCACATCAAGAAGTACAACATCACCAAGCTCTTTCATTGCACAAAAAAGTGCAGCAGTAGCACCAACATTTCCCGCCCCGATAAAACTTATTTTAACCATTTATTACCACCTTAAAACCATCTATAACCAATCATTCTTAAAATTATCCATAATACAAAACCACAAAATTTATATTA
>CAZYEG010000001.1:12870-17226 GCA_964646365.1 uncultured Methanosarcinales archaeon | reverse complement strand
ATATACTTCACCAAGTGGTGTTATGTCTTATGAACAATCAATTGGTCCAGGTAGCCAGTGTGGGCTTGCAGTTGATGTTAATGGAAGTGTTCATGTAGCTTACGCGAATGACGGCATTAAATATAATAAAGTAGAAGTTGAGGTCAGATAATAAAGTTGCCCTGGTTCTCGCTCAATTTCATTGAATTCCCAAGGTTGGGATTCTCCGAGAGTTTAAGGCCAGGGCGTATTAAAGAATTATTTAGCGGTTTATTTAGCTTTCTTTTTTTCGTAATCTTTTACTGCTTCTTCAAGAGCCTCAGATGCAAGGATTGAACAGTGGACTTTGACTGCAGGGACTTCTCCACCCATTGCATCGATAACATCTTGTTTTGTAATCTTTAATGCATCTTGTATTTTCATACCTTTTGCGACAGAACAAAGTGTGTCAGATGAAGCAATTGCTGCAACGCAGCCAAATGTCTTGAATTTTATATCTTCAATTACTTCGCCTTCTCCAACTTTAATGTAGACTTCCATGATGTCTCCACATTTAGCGTTACCAACAGTTCCTTTTCCGTCTGCGTTTTCTATTTCACCCATAAACTCTGGATTTTGAAAGTGTTTTAAAACTTCATTTGTATATTTCACAGTTATCACCTTGTTAGAGGAGACATTTTTCGTAATTTTTTGACGGTCTCCTTTAGTTTTTCAATTGTATAATCAATCTCTTCTTTGTTTGTGTATTTTGAAAGTGTAAATCTTATTGAACCATGTGCAAGTTCGTGCTTGAAACCACATGCGATCATTACGTGCGAAGGTTCAAGTGAATTTGATGAACATGCAGAACCTGTTGATACAGATACGCCGTGTCCGTCCATGTACATAAGTATTCCTTCTCCTTCGATAAACTTGAATATGAAGTTCACATTGTTAGGAAGTCTTTTGCTTCCTTCTTTTGCCCCAGTAAGTATGACGTTGTCAATTTCTTTTGAAACTTTTTCAATCATATTGTCTCTTAACTCTGCCACTTTTGAGTAATCTGTTTTTAATCCTATTTCTACAGCCTTTGCAAAACCAACAATTCCTGAAACATTTTCTGTTCCAGATCTCTTTTTGAATTCGTGTCCGCCGCCGTGGAATAATGGATCTAATCTTGTTCCTTTTTTTATGAACAATGCACCTACTCCTTTTGGTCCATGTATTTTGTGTGAATTGATTGTCATTAAATCTATGTTCTCTACGGTGATTGGCACTTTTGTGTAACTTTGGCATGCGTCAGTGTGAAAATATATTTTATTTTCTTTGCATATTTTTCCAATGGCATCAATGTCTTGAATGGTTCCAATTTCGTTGTTTCCATGTATTACAGATACAAGTATGGTATCTTTTCTGATAGATTTTTTTAATTGTTCAATATCGACAAAGCCTTCATTGTCGACATTAAGATATGTTACATCAAATCCTCTTTTTTCAAGCCACTTACATGCGTTTAATACGCAATCGTGTTCGATTTTTGTTGTGATTATGTGACCGGCGCCTTTTGCTAGTGCTACGCCTTTTATTGCAAAATTGTTTGATTCCGTTCCGCCAGATGTGAATATGATTTCGTTTGGATTCGCACCAATTGAGTCTGCTATTTTTTCTCTTGATTCTTCTAACGCTTCTTTTGCATTTTGTCCGATAGTGTGCATGCTTGAAGCATTTCCATAGTGCTCTGTAAAAAATGGTAACATTTCTTTTAAGACTTCGTCGTCCACTCTGGTTGTTGCTCCGTTATCTAAATATCGTTTCATTTTTGTTCACCAATAAATTTCCTTTTGTTTAATATCATTTTTATGAAATTCATACGTTTTGAGAACCGGTGGTCCCCTCCGTTGCATATGATTAGCTTGTTGTCTGGGATGGCGCGTGATAATTTTTTACTTACTTCCACTTTGACAGATTCATCAGCGCTTCCATGGATGATAATTGTTGGGCATGTGATATTTGATGCCTCATTAAATGCATCATATGATCCGAGATCGGTATAAAATTTCTCTTTCATATTCTTTTCTTTGATTGTATTATTGTTCCTGTATTCTTCAACGCTGCTTAATGCAGGAGCAATTAATGCTAGACGCGTAATTCTTTTGTCTCTTGCTGCTTGTATGACTGAAACCAGACCGCCAAATGAAGTTCCAATGACCGCCAGATCCCCATTGAATTTGTCTAGTGATGTTACATAATCTATGGCATTTTTCAAGTCGTCGATTTCCTCAGTAAGTGTCATGTTTTGGATTTTTCCTTCGCTTTCTCCGTTTCCATAAAAATCAAATGAAAACAATATTTTGTTATTGATTAGTTTGGATATCCATTTTGATTTATGTCCAAATTTCCCGGAGTTAAATCCATGTGCGTATATTACTGCAGAGCTCATCTTTTTTGGTATTTTTACAAGCCCTACTAATTTTTCATTCTTTGAATTTGTAAATTCAATTCTTTCCATCTTTTACCTTGCATCCATCACAACAGTACGTTCGAACGTGTTTTTCAACAAGCTCTAATAGTGGTACGATGGTCTCCTTGTTGAGTGAATATATTCTTTTTTTACCGTCTTGCTTTACATCAAGGAAATTGCATTCGTATAGTTTCTTTAGGTTGTGTGAAATTTTGCTTTGCTCTTCTCCAACCTGTTCACATATTTCTCCTACTGACATAGGCTTTTTTCTTAACTCTTCTATTATTTGTAGTCTCATTTTTGGGGCAATTGCCTCGAAAAAATGGTTATATGAATGACATTTCATATGAATTAGAATTCATGTGTTATTTATAAAGGTTTGTGTTTTAATTTAAAAAGAGAAATAATTATTTCCTTACTCTCTTATATGTAAGGAAACTGTATTTTTCGTAAGGCTCTTCGTTAATAAGCTCCCATTCATTCCAATTGATCTCAGGGTAGAACGTGTCTGCTTCTGGACTCATATGAACTCTTGTTAGCTCAAATGTATCTGCAACCTTCATTCCTAATTTGTAGATTGTTGCGCCACCTATGATGAATGCTTTATCTTTATCTTTCACATATTCTAGTGCTTCATAGAAGTCGTGAAAAATCTTTGCACCATCTGCAGTGTATTCTTTATCAAGTGTGCATACGATGTTTTCCCTTCCAGGAAGAGGCCTTTTTGGTAAAGAATCATATGTTTTGTCTCCCATTATACATGGGTGTCCCATTGTTTTTTGCTGAAAGTGCTTGAAATCTTCAGGTATATGCCATGGGATGTCATTATCTTTTCCTATTGCGTTGTTCTCAGCGATTGCAACGATTACTACTATTTCTGTCATTATACTGCCACCTCAAATATTATTCTTGGATGATGTTCGTAATTTTCGACTTTTGAATCGGTGTATATCCATTCAAATATTGATTTGAAATTTTCAGTTTTGAGTGTTGGTAGAGGGAGGATCTCTCTGTTTAATTGTTCCTTTAGTCCTTTGACGTGATTTTCATAAATATGTGTATCTCCTAAAAATCCAACTAGTCTTCCTTCTTTTAGTCCAGTTTCTTTTGCGAGGAGATGTAAAAGTAATCCGTAGCTTGCGATGTTAAATGGTAGTCCTAGGGCGACGTCAATGGATCTTTGATTCCACATAAGATTTAATTTATCACCGTCTACAGTTACTTGAAATCCATAATGACATGCTGGAAGTGCCATCTCTGGGAGCTTGACAGGATTCCATGCGGATACTATCATTCTTCTGTCGTTAGGATTACTTTTAAGAGTTTCAACTAGTTTTTTTAGTTGGTCTACTCCTTTTGTAATTGGTTCTTTATCAAAAGAGATGTAGTCAGCACCAAAATGCCTCCACTGAAAACCGTATACTGGTCCAAGATCTCTTTCTGCTATCATGTTTTTTTTACTTTCTTCGTCGTGTCCGTATGGAACTTTGAGGGGCGAACACCATTCGTCCCATATATGATTGTTTCTTTCTTGTAACCATTTCTTGTCTGTTATTCCCTTTATGAAGAATTCTAATTCTGATGCCACTAATCGTAGTGGTACTGATTTTGTCGTCAGTAATGGAAATCCTTCTTGCATGTCATGTTCAAACATTACTCCGGATATTGCAATAGAATCTGTTCCGGTCCTGTTCTCTTTTTTTACTCCTTTCTCGAGTATTTTTTTTACTATGTCTAAATAAGCTAACAATTGTCACACCAAAAGAGAAATGAAATAGGGTTTTATTTAAAATTAACGGGAACAAGTTTTAAATAGAACTTGTCCACTTCCTTATGCTTATGGGGGGCATTGATTTTAGAGAAAGAGTAGCGGGTAGCTTTAAAAAGATTAAACAGGATTTTGAGCTTCTTGGACTTAGAGTGGATCAGGACAGGTC
>CAZYEG010000001.1:5510-12860 GCA_964646365.1 uncultured Methanosarcinales archaeon | reverse complement strand
TGATTCTTTCGAGGAGAGAATGAAGTCTATTGAAGGTTCTGTTGGTATGTTGTCGGAGAAAGTTGAGGACATGCTTGGTGCAATTGATTCCTTGCGAGAATCTATTGAAGAAAAGTTTGAAGATCTATATTCTGGAACGAGTTCCATAGGAAACGAGGGGGTAGTCCCAAATGGCAATAGTTCCACAGGAAGCGACCCTCAATTTGAACAAATATCGTCGAAAAATACAAAAAAGAAGAACCCCCAGGTTTCACGTGGAACTAGTCCTAAAAGGGACTCAAAAAGGGCAATTCGAATAAAAGATGCCATAATTTCTATTAATTCGCCAGATAAACATCTTAAAGATATTTATAAAGAAATAGTTGTAGATAAAGAGCTTTGTGGGAAAACAACATTTTATCGTTTCATAAAAGAACTCGAAGAAAAAGGAGTAATTGAAATATTTCTTAATGGCAATCATAGAAAGATCCAAGTTAAAGGAAAACTTTAATATATGTAAAAGTGCTCACATTTTTTATGAAGGGTAATCTTATTGTTGTTGATGGTAGTGATGCTTCAGGCAAGCATACACAAGTCGAAAGATTAAAAGATGAACTTATGAAGAAAGGGTATAGTGTAAAAACTATGGATTTTCCAAGATATGAATCCTTTTTTGGAAAACTTGTAAGTGCATATCTTAATGGAGATTTCGGAGATTTGAATAATTTAGATCCAAGAATTCCATCACTTTTTTTTGCAATGGATCGTTTTGACGAGAAAGAAGCGCTGAATAAGTGGCTTAATGAAGGACATATTGTAATTCTTGATCGTTATACAGAATCAAATTTGGGGTATCAGGCAGCAAAAATAAAAGATGACAAGAAGAGAGAAGAATTCATAAAGTGGATTTTTGAGCTTGAGAATGATAAATTAGGTCTTCCTAAGGCTGACCTGGTGTTTTATTTGTATCTTCCTGTCGATCTTTCTACAAAACTTATGCAGTCTCGACCAGACAAATCATATATTGCTGACAAGAGAGAGGATATTCACGAAAAAAATAAAGAGTATCTTGAAAATGTTACTAAATCCTATTTGGATCTTTCAAAAGTTTTAGGATGGAAAGTTATTGATTGTAATGATGGAGATCAGGTTTTATCAAAAGAAGAGATAACTGAGCGGATTATGGCCGAATTTGAGAAAAGTATAAATATCTGACCAGCTCTACAGGTTTAATATGGCATTAGAAATAAGTTCAACAGACAGTTTTGAAACTGTGAAAAATCTCAATAAGATGCTTAGAGAGCGATCTGATAGAAAAGATAAAAAAGATCCAAAAGAGGAAAAAAAGCCTTTTTCTCAGGATGATGAAGTTGATCTAAGAGCGTTGATAATTGAAAATACTAGTCCAAAAGATCTTTCTAAGATAACTGAACTTGTGGCAAAATGTAAAGAGAAAGGGTATGATGATGATCAGGTGGCAGTTATCATCAAAAAGATGGTGGATGAAAAAATTTTAGATTCTCTTAACGATAGGTATGTTATACGACTTGAAGATTCTGATTAAATATTCCAATTGGAATAATTCTATCATTAATATTTATAATTGAATAGGTGATAATGCTATTAATTTTAAATGGAGGTTTTTATTATGGGAAAAGAACTATTTACTTCAGAAAGCGTAACAGAGGGGCATCCTGATAAGGTATGTGACCAAATTAGTGATGCAATATTAGATGCTGCACTTGCAGAAGATCCAGAAAGCAGAGTTGCATGTGAAACACTATGTAAAACAGGTGTTGTTGTGGTCGCTGGTGAAATTACAACAAAGGCATATATTGATATTCCTACAGTAGCAAGAAAAACCATTAAAGATATTGGATATACAAAGTCTTCTTATGGTATTGAATGGGAAACATGTGGTGTTCTTGTTCATCTTGAAGAGCAGAGCCCAGATATCAGTCAGGGTGTAACAGAAGGAGAAGGCGAATACAAAGAACAGGGTGCAGGAGACCAGGGAATGATGTTTGGTTATGCATGTAACGATACACCTGAACTTATGCCTCTTCCAATAAGTATGGCTCAGAAGCTTTGCAAAAGACTTGCAGATGTTAGAAAGAATGAAGAATTAACATATCTAAGACCGGATGGTAAGAGCCAGGTTACAGTTGAGTATGAAAATGGCAAACCAAAGAGAATTGACGCTGTAGTTATTTCAACCCAGCACGATGATGGTATTTCTCATGAGACAATAACTCAAGATATTATTGATTCAGTAATTAAACCAGTCTGTAAAGAGTGGCTTGACGCTGATACAAAATATTATGTGAATCCAACTGGAAGATTTGTCAGGGGCGGACCTTATGCTGATGCTGGTCTGACTGGAAGAAAGATAATTGTAGATACATATGGCGGAATGGGACGACACGGAGGAGGAGCATTCTCTGGAAAAGATCCATCAAAAGTTGATAGAAGTGCTGCTTATGCTGCAAGATACATTGCAAAGAATCTCGTTGCAGCAGGACTTGCAGATAAATGTGAAGTTCAGCTTGCTTATGCGATTGGTGTTGCAGAGCCGGTAAGCATCCTTGTGGATACTTTTGGAACAGGAAAGATTTCAGAAGATAAGATCTCAGATCTTGTAAAAAAGAATTTTCCAGTCAAACCAAGAGACATATTGGAGCAGTTGAAGCTTAAGAGGCCGATATATCAAAAGACTGCAGCATATGGTCATTTTGGTAGAGAGGATCCTGATTTTTGCTGGGAAAAGACAGACAAGGTAGATCTTTTAAAGAAGGAAGCTGGTCTGTAGATTTTCCGATTTTTTTATAGTAACTTTTTTATTTATCTTCTTATTCTTTTTTTTAATGACACATCTAATTGTATGTATGACCAATGAAGTTGCACAATCTCATGTTAAGGCACTTATTGAAAAGAATGATTGGGATGGAGTATTTGTAGTTACAACAGAAGATGTGGTTGGTTCTTTAGAGTATGAAGGAGAGGTTGGTTTTCTTCTTATTGATTCTAAGAAGGCGACAGAGACTATTATGGATGACATTTATACTAAACTTAAAGGTAATCTATCGGGGTTTCAAGTTGCTGTTAATTTGTTTTCTGGTACTGGGAAAGAGCATATGGCAATTCTTGGTGCAATCCTTAAATTAGGAATGGGAGTGCGTCTTGTAAAACAAGGTAAAGAAGAAGTTGAAGAATTATAAAAAAAATAAAAAAAAATTATTTTTTCTTTTGTAGTTTTTTTAGGTGTTTGGAGTGTTCCCATGACAATAGCATAATTATCAACACCAATAGCACAACTATTCCTGCAGCAAGTCCAAGCCATTCCAGATTGATAGTTTTACTTTTTTCGTCGTCATCACTATCTGTTACATCTACTTCATCATTCTCATCGTCACCAGACATTTCGACTTCGTCAGCAACTTGCTGTGTCGTGCTTGTTATTTCATCAGATGTTGTTGTGGTAGTTTCTGATGCAGTGTCTGCATAACCTTTTTCTCCAATCATAAAGAAAGAAAATCCAGGTGTTGTTGCTGTGTAGTTGATGTAGTCACTTCCTTCTGCTACTATACTTGTTGACAATTCGTTCCATCCACCATTATACCTATATAGAACAATACTTTGCTTTTCAAGACTTTCGTTTGTAAGCCATTCGACAGAAACTTGGAATTCAATTGTTGCCGATGATATTGCATCGTCTTCAATATTTGTCTTGTTTATCTCAATATAGTTTGAGACTTTTCCGTTAATCTTTCTGACAGATGCAGGTCTTGAATCGAGAGCCTCAATAGATATTTTTGCATTTTCTTGTTCCTTAGCAACGACAATTGTCATCTTCTTTATAGGTATTAGAGAACTGGTCATTTTCATGACCTTTTCTCCAATTGTCATCTTTGTCCAGGTTTGCTTCTTTAGTTTTCCGCCACCTAGGCCAGGAGGGCTGGAGCCACCAGAAGGTCCAGTTGTAGATGTTCTATCAACAATATCTGTGTCCACTGTTGTTGTATATGAGGAGAACTCACAATATGGAATTTCCCATACACAATTGTCAGCGTCAAGTAAGATAGCTTCAGCTGTCCTGTCAACACAATTATCTCCATTGTCATCACAATGGTAAAGTGTTGTACAACTACCATCATTTGGTATCTTTATCCTACAGGTTTCTGGATGAAGGTTGTTGATGATCTTATCTCTTGTGTCTGAGCTTAGTCCAATAAGATTTCTTGTATCATCATATATAACTGAGCCTAATCCAGAGATGGTTCTAACTTTGTCATTTAGACCTGTTTTTGACAGAGAGGCATTCATGAACTCAAAATATGTTGTTCCATCACTGCTCTCAAGTCTTATATTGACACTTCTTCCATTTGTGTAGTTAGTCTTCATTCCTGCATTTGGACCGCATACATGTCCTTGCCAGTGGTCGTAAGTTCCGTTCTGGTTGAGGTCGTAATATACATACCATTCTGTTCCTGCCTTAATCCTCGTTACGAAATTGCAGTATCCACATTTTGCCTGTGATGAAGTCTTAAATGAAGAACACTTAGATATTGCACATTTTCCTACAGCATCACATACTTGTAATTTGTAATAATATACTGTATTATTTTCAAGTGCATAATCAAGTGATCTTGCTCCACCGTCGTTATATATGTTAGCTGTGTGCCAAACTTTGTATTCACGAACTTTACTGCTTATTATCCCAATATCATATATTGACTTGTTCAAAGTTGAACATTGGGAGTCAGTGCTATAGAACTGAACGGTTCCGTTTGTTGGTTTGTTCGTGTCGTACATTATTAATGCGGCGTTAGGATATTCCTCGATTTTTACTCCAGAGACTTGTGGTGCTCTTGTATCAGTTATTGTATTAACACCTAATCCTTCACATTTCTTTGTAAATTCACAATCCCAGTCCCAACAGTCTGTGTTGTTGTCATTGTCGTCATCAACACCATTAAAGCAGTCTTCATAACCAACATATCCTTTCTTCATTATGTCTTCAAATTGAGCCGAATCTGCACCATAGCTAAATGCGTCAACAATTTCGAAATCAATTGAACCAGGAGTTGTCCATCCTGGACCAGCTGTGTCTGTAGGAGTTGACAGATTACCTGAATTCCCGATTGTTGCCACTGCTACTCTCATATCTTTTGTTGAGTCATAAAGTGTTGGATATTTTGTAAACTCATCTTTTCCTACAGCAATCATCATTCCGCCTATGTCAGAACACATCATCTTCTTCCATGTGGATAACTTGATGTCTGTAACTTCCCACTGTGAGTTTGCACACTTATATGCTGTATATGTCTCAGTTGCTTTGCTTAGGTTTGTGCTCCATTCTGAACTGTATCTGAATCTAAATTCATATCCTACTGCTGTAGAGTCGTGAGATAAAGCACATCCGCCTGTGGTACTTCCATCGGTGTCTAGATATATTACTATCTTGGACGTTTGATTTCCGTTACCGGTCTGGGATTCTCCTCCTCCCATACCATGAGGGCCCGGCATATCAGACATGACTTTTTCCTTGTTGCAGATTGATGAATTGAGCATAGTTACTACTTTTGCGCCAAATCCAAATGAATCTCCCATGTCTTTCATTCCAAAGCCACATATGTCTGCACTTGCCTGCATACTTGTTTCTGGACATTCATCCATTGCAAGTGGAAGTATCTCTCCTTTTTCCATGTCGTCAAACATACCATTCATACCGGCAGGATTACACCATCCACTCATCCATTTACATCCTTGTCCGCAACTTGCAGCGTCTGCAGCCTGGAAACAACTAGGCTCACACATTCCCCATTGGCTCCAGCTACAACTTGCACTTGCGTTACATGCGGTTTCATTATCTTGAAGATTCATATCCATCCAACATTGTTCCATTGGATTTGTACACCATCCGCCATTTGTGTTCCATTGATCTTCTTGCCAATAACATCCTCCTGAAATACATGTGTCGTTGTCGTAGTTTTGCCAACATTCAACGGACCAATCTACTTCGCAGAATGGTCTAGATTCTTCAAACCATCCGCAACTGATATTTATTAGTGTCTTGTTTGTACATAAACTTTGATTCCCATCGTATTTGTAACATTCAGCACCCATTGATGCTTTACCGCCACCTACAGTAGTTGATGCTCCTCCAGAGAAACCTCCTCCTATTGGATCACACCATCCAGGTTCTCGCCATCTGCAACCGTCAGTTGTATCACAGTTGCTTGAATTGTCCCAGTTAGTTGAATTGGAACATGATTGCATGGATTCTTCTTGACACCATCCAGCTTCTGCTTTCCAAAGGCATCCAGCAATAGCATTACATGCACCTTCTGTCTGGTTTTGCATTGCAAAACAGATTGGTTCACAGTTGCCTCCCCATTGGTTGTCTTTCCACATACAATACTGTTCTCCTTCTGTATTGGTGACTGCGTTACATGTCGCTTCAGTTTGGGCTCCTTGCCAGCACTTCTCTTCAAGTCTGGTACAATAACTTCCCCATTGATCTTCTCTCCACCAACATCCTGAATTTGAGCATGTATTTTCTTCGTGGATATCCCAACACATAGCTGATCTGTTGATTTCGCAGTGTGGTTGGCTCCATTGATCAACGTACCATTTGCAACCACTTACTTCATTACATTGGTTTGATGAACTTTCATACATCCAACAGTTCTTTGGTTGGAAGTCTATATGATCACACCATCCACCACCATTTTGGCACCACTCACTACTGTTTCCTGATCCTAAACACCAACTGTCTACTGTCCAGACACAATCTCCGCCATTTGTAGTGTTTATAGCATTACATGATGTTTTTTCAAGTCCCATACATGTTTCAGCAATGCTCCAGTCTTGTTCACACCATCCAGAGCCAGTACCATTATTCCATTGACAGTTTGTATTTGTAGAACAGTTTGCGGCGTTGGTATCATATTTCCAACATTGTCCGCCAGGGAAATCACACCATGAACCCCATTTGTCTACTACCCATTCACAATCACTGCTTTCGCAGTTTGTCTGGTCTGGCCATCCAAAACAGTCGCCTTCTACAAAGCCGCACCATGGATCTGCATAACAACCAGGATCTGCACAATCAATTGAGCCGTCATCATTATTGTCTGCGCCGTCCCAACATATTTCACTGCTTTCACCTGTCTTTGTACATGTTCCATCTGATTCGGATCCGCTCCACTGACAGCTTCCAGTGACATTTGTTACTGCGCTTCTTCCGGAATTTGCACATGTGTCTTGTGTGTTACATTTATCACAAGCATCTTCACACGTTTTATCTCCTTTCTTTAAGCAATATCCTCCTGTTGTAGTAGTATTATCTTTTATCCACTTACATCCACC
>CAZYEG010000001.1:0-5500 GCA_964646365.1 uncultured Methanosarcinales archaeon | reverse complement strand
TGGTCTTTTAGTGGTATCGTTGCTGTTTGGATTACCTAAGAAACTACATGCACCACAATCTACATTACAGTCCTGTGCGATACCCTTCTTGAATTGTTCTTTTGCTCCACAAAATCCGATACCATTAAGGGCATTTGTGTCAGGGGTATATTCACAGAAGCCAAGAGCACTATTTTCACATGCGCTTCTTGCATTTGTTGCATTAACAACATTGCCATTAGAATTTTTGTTTTCGCAAGCAAAACATGCTTTGTCACAATTATCTTCTTCGTCAAATTTGTATTCGCATCTTCCTGATGGAACTGAAATCCAATTATCGTTTAATTGTTCACAATAGTTTTCTGTTATCCATTTACCGCCCAATGCTTCGCAGTTTTTCCTGTTATCAATCTTTACAATGCTTTGTGTTTCATTACCAAATATATCGTCTACTTTGGCAGAACATGATGCAGTTGTGTTTTCCCATTTACAAGGCATGTACCATGGAGACCCTGCAAGCTCGTTACATCTTGATCTTATTTTTGCATCGTCACATGAGTTTTCAGTTTTTTGCTCTTCTTGGTCCCAGCACTCATTTGAAACTGTGTTTTGAACACAATTTCCAGCTTGCCATACACAACATGTTGAAAGTGCAGGTAAACTGTTACATAGTGTTGAACTGTTTAAGAATGAGCAATTAAGTCCATTATCTCTTATATGATCTGCATTTGCACTTGCATCGTCTACAGTACAAACACCATTTTCGGGTTTACATCCGAGTGTATTGTTACAATCAGTTGCATTCATATCAAAGATATAACATCCAGGATTCCATTCTTCAAATATTTTGTCTGGCATTCCGCCCCAATTTGGTTCAGAACAGTTTCCGCCTAATGATGGGTCATTATGATTATTAAATTGCCACCAGCAATAAAATGTGTCCATACATTCTCTTTCATTTGTTATGTTTGTACAACTTGTACCGGAGAAATCTTCATAGCACCATCCTTCTGTCTGTGAGCCACTCATTCCTTCCCAGATACAGTCTAGTCCGTATTGGTTATCTTCACAGTCTGTTTGGTTTCCGCCATTCCAGGAGTCATAGCTCCAGCATTTGATTTCTTCACACCAACTTAAACTTTCCCATTTTTCCCATACACAATCTTTACTTTCTTCACATACTGATTGATCATTTTTGTTCCAACATCCTTCTTTGTTACAGAAACTGCCTTCCCATTTACAACTCATATTATAAATATTATTTTCACAATTTGTCTCGTTAGTAAAATCATATGTCCAACAGTCAACTTCCATGCATGATCCCCATTTCCATTGACAGTTTACATTAGATGCAGCATTACATGTGTCTTCTGCAGCGTATCTGTGACAACCATCTTCTCCACACCAGCTTCCATAGTCGTCGGTTATCCATGTGCAAGTATTTCCTTTCCAGTCTTTTGTTTGAAGGCAGCTTTCATTATCCATAACTGAACCGCATCCTTCTTCCCAGCACGAACCCCATTCGCAACCAGTAGTGTTTTGACATGAGCTTTGACTCGATATAGCCCAACAGTCGACGTATCCTGCTGAAGGACCTTTGCTAAAGCAAGAGCTTTCCCATCTGCAGTTAAGGTCTTTAGAATTTTGTTCACATGCTGTCTGATTTGTTCCTTCATAGGACCAACATCCGACATCGGCACAACCCCATGACTCGCCGCCAGAACGCCATAAGCAATCCTTATTTATGGAATTACTTGCATTACTGCACTCGTCTTGGGACCACAGGCTCCAGCAGTTTAGTTCTTCACACCATCCTCCCCAACCATCAGATTTCCAAATACAATTGCCATCAGAATCGCACGTTGTGTTTGTTGAATGTTCCCAACAACTAGTACCATATGTAAATACTGAGCATATAGCAAAAACTAATACAAATAGAATTATTTTTTTATTCATTTATAAACACCCTCCCATTTTTTAATAATAATAATAATAGAAGTATTCGGAATTTTGTTGTTTATATATTTTACTTATAGAATGTCTATTTTTTAGTATATAGTTACTCAGATGTAAGTAGACATATCCCTCGATAAATATTTTTATCCCATATTTTTGCTGATATAGACTCGCCATCCACCGGACTTGACAGTGTCTCTAACATTGCCAAAAACTTCTTCCATTTTTTTTGAGAGAGTCTTTCCACCTTTGTTATGTCTTGCAATAAGTTGGAGTGTTCCATCTTTTTCTAGATGCTCTATTGAATCTTCAATCATCTGAAAACATACACTTTTCCCAGCGGTTTGTGGAGGATTAAGAAGAATTGTGTCAAAGTTATCTTTAATGTTTGCGAGTCCGTTACTTTTGACAATTTTGTAATTTGTTATTTTGTGATCTTTGCAATTTTCACGTGCAATGAAAAGTGCTCTTTCATTTATGTCTGAGAAGGTGATTCTTTCTAGGTTGTAGTTGAGAGATATTGCTAGCCCCACAATTCCATTTCCACATCCTAGATCAAGAATAGAAGAGTTGTCTTTGATTTCACAATGTTCAATTAATAACCAGGATCCCTTATCAAGTCGATCTTTAGAAAAAAGTCCAGAAGCTGATTTGAATTTTATTTCTTTTCCAAGAATTCTAGAATTTATTTCAATAATTTTTAATTCGCTTTCAGGCTTTTCTGTATAATAGTGATCTGTCATGTTAAGACATAATCCCATACATTTTGTATATGAATCTATTGGAGGCTTTTACTATATTCTCGCCTTTCCCTTCTATTACGTAGCATGCATTTTCCATATATACTCTAGTGTTGTTTGATTCTTTTAAGTATATTATAGGTGCATATTCATAAGAGCAATCAATTATATCACGATTTATACATGTATTGTTGTCTTGCTTGGTGCATGCCGCGACAGGTATGACGTTTAGAGCTCTGACAAGGTTTAGAGTGAGTTCTGAAGCTGTAAGTGCCTGGTATGTTGCATCAGTTGTGTATGGATCGATTGTCATATATATTTTTGGAAATTTTTCAGAATCTATATATTGTAAATCTACATCTAGAGGTATGTTTTCTAAGTCTTTTGGTCCAAAATGAAGAGTGACGTCAATAACTGTGTTTTCTCTTTGAATCTGAGTGTACCACATTTCGTCAAATTCAACAAATGAAAAACCACCATATATGTAATTACTATCAGTTTCATCTTCCCCGAGATTTTTTTGATGAAGTTCATCTATTGTTAGAGGATCTTTATCAAGTGTAAGTTTAGTGTAAAGAACAAAGCCTACTAAGAGTATTATAATAGCAACAGTAATAATACTGATAATCATACCTGAGTTTGATTTGATTTCAACTTTTTCTTCTTCTTCCATTTTTTATTCCGCAGCGATTCCAGTCACTTGGAAAACAAGCCAGTCTCTATATAATAGAACATCTTGGCTGTATACTGTGTTAAAGGTTATACAATTATTGTTCATGGTTACTTGGCTGGAATTTCCAGTTTTGAATACTATTACAGGTTGAAAGTCAGTTGCATTTTGACAGTCAATGATTGGGAAACTGTATTCTGTTGACTCTTTTGTCATTCCTGGTAGAAAATACTTACCTGTCACTTGTGATGCTTCTAGTTCAGCTAGTTCAAATCTTAATAGTTCCATGTATTGAACGTTTTCGTCGGTTGGACTGTATGTAAGAAAGAATGCTTGAGAAGATCTAATCTTACTCTTGATATCTTCACTGATATTAAGTTTGATGATGGTTTCCGGAAGATAGTATACATTGATATCGTTCCCGTTTATTTTTGTTACAAGCTTGTTTCCCACAACCTTGAATGTGTGTCCATTGTATTTGTACTTTGTATTGGATTGAGAAAAGCCACCAAAAATGATTCCAAATACACTGCCTACCATTAATACTACAATTAGTATAGCTATAAAATTTGAATTATTCTTTTTTTTTTCTTGCCATAATGGTTTTGAATTGGATTTTTGTTTAAAAATTTTGTTATTTGGGAATTAGATTTTGTATAGTTTTTATCTTCTATTTGTTATATTATTGGTGTGATTGTAATAAATTCCAATAAACTTTAAATATAAGGTTTGAATCCACAAAGCTATGAATATCGCAGAACTACAACCAAAACAAGGAAATGTTGAGATTATTGGAGAACTTACAGAGAAGGGAGATGTCCGAGAGTTTGAGAAGTTTGGAAAGAAAGGCCAGGTTTGCAATGCTACTATGAAAGATGCAACAGGTTCAATCAAGCTAACTTTGTGGAATGAACAGGTAACCTCTGTTAATGCTGGAGATACTATTAAGATAAAGAATGGATGGGTTTCTGAATGGCAAGGTGAAAAGCAGCTTTCAACTGGTAAATTTGGAGAACTTGAAGTTGTAAAAGCAGGTGGCGAAGCTCCTGTTGTAACAAATGATCCAAAGGTTCTTGAAGAAACTCAGAAAGTTCCTGAAGAAGAATTTATCGATGAGGATCTTGAATAGGAAGCTTTTTATTATTTATTTTTATTAATTTTGTTAGTTTTTCTTGTTTTTTTGTATCATCTAAAGTGATATTTTCATAAAATTTTATGATTGACTCTTTTCTTCTTATTTTTATTCTAATACCTGTGGTTTTACAGTTTTTATTATTTATTAAGAAGGGGTTTGAGGTTATTATGTTAAAATGTATAAATAATCCTACTTTTATTTGATTAAAAAATTCAATGCCGTTATTAATCAAATGATAGTTTTTATACATGCTTAGGTCAATTGCAGGGTAATTAATGTCTATACTTCCTTCGCAACAAATAACTCTATTAATGAATTTTCTAAAATAATCTTTATTTTCAACTATCCAATTAGGGATTAGAAAACTCTTATTTACTTTTGCACCTGTTGGGACTCCTAATTTTTTTAATATTCTTCCAAGAGGCTTGTTGTTAATCCCTAATAAGTATGTAGAGTATTTATTTGTTGAACAAGGTCTAATTTTCCCATTTATTGAAAATAATGAATAAATTTCAGAATTAAATCTTTTTAGTTCATTCGTATATTTTGAACAATAATCTACTCTTAATTTTGGTTGGTCTTGAAGATGACCATCACATATAATGTCGGCAATAATTCCAGATAATGTTGTTGATTCTTTTATTGGAAACCAGGTTTTATACTTTAATATTGTTCGTTCACCAATTTCTTTGGATTTGTATTCATTTAGTAGGTCTTCATAGTAAATTAGGATGTTATTCATAGTGATTTAAATGAGAATTCTCATCTTTATAATTCTCACGGAGAGGTGTCCAGTGGGATGTGGGCACCGTCGGATAATATTCAATAATTATTTAAAGATGGAGGAATATTTTTGGGAAGGATTGGGATGGAAATAGTTTTTTCTTAACCAAAATAAATGTAAAGATTTTTAAAATTGCTTCATTTGATATATGCAACTACGAACTTATTAATAAAATCATTAAAACAATAAAAGAAACTATCATATCAACAGGTATGGCTAGTTATAATGAAATAAAA